>JAYTBG010000364.1:0-3086 GCA_043737055.1 Chitinophagaceae bacterium
TTTGCAGGAGTATAATTTCCGATACGCAGATATTAACGGGGTATTGTTTGCTTATAGCTTGTACCGGCAAAACTTCTACCGCACCAATTTTATTTATGGTTTTGGTAGAAACGAAGATGTTCCCGAGGGTTTAAATGCGACTGTTATCAGCGGCTACACCAATAAGCAGGGTGTAAAAAGAGCCTACTATGGGGTTGAAATGGATGCCAGCAGATTTAATAAAAAGGAGGGCCTGTTTTCCTATTCTATAAAATTCGGTGGCTACGTAAATAAGGGAAAATGGCAGGATGTGGATCTGTTATTAGACCTGGATCACTTTACAAAGTTGTTTAAACTTAGCCCGAGATGGTATAATCGCAGCTTTATGAACATTTCGTATGCCCAGCAACTCAAAACCTTTTTAAATGTGCCCATATTTCTGCAGTCCAATTTTGGACTTCCATTTTACCGGGGAGGGGATATACAGGGTCAAAGACGAACAACTTTGAAATTTGAAACTGTTTTTTTTAACATGAAAAAAATCGCTGGTTTTAGGTTGGCCCCTTTTGTTTTTTCAGACCTAAGTCTGATGCAGCCTTTCAACCAACCTACCGCTAAAACTGTTGGATTCCCGGCCCTTGGTGGCGGGTTACGCACCCGCAACGAAAACCTCGTCTTTGGAACCGTAGAATTACGTGGCTTCTTTTTTCCCCGGGTTACCCCTGGCGTGCGAGACTGGAGGGTAGAGCTTACTACCAAACTGCGTTTTAAATACAACAGTAGCTTTATACGCAAACCAGATTTTGTACAGCCAAACTGAGCTTTCCCGATGTATACAAAGGAACAGGCATCCCATCGCAAACAAGAATTTTGGACGAGGTTCGGTAAGTATATGGCGCCCGTTTTATCCGCCGAAGGCGAAAAGATAAATTGGATAAATTATAAAACTGGTATCAGGCATCTTAATTTTAGGATGAATGCCACACAAGAGTTTGCCGACATTGGTATTGAAGTGGGTCACAAGGATCCTCCTCATGCCGCCGCCTTATACGAACAGTTTAAAATGTTGCGGCCAGTACTTGAAGCCGTCTTAGGAGAGGAGTGGACCTGGGAGCCAAAAAAATATAACGAGCATCTCCAGCAGTTTAGTAGCATAAGTTTACAGTACCAACCCTGTAATATTTTAAGAGACAGCGACTGGCCTGAAATCATTTCTTTTTTAAAACCCCGCATCATCAAGCTTGACCAGTTCTGGTGTGAGCATAGAATGATATTCGAAATGATTTAATCATTTTTTTAGTCGTTTCGAACCTGGCGCTGCAAAACTTTGTTTACAAAAAAAATGAAAATATGAAATTGATGAAACAAACAGGTGTTGTGCTTGCAGCACTTCTCAGCGTTGGCGCCGCATCCTGCAATGAGCCGGCCGCTAAAACAGAAGCTTCTGCAATGAAGTCTATTTCCGTTCAAGTCAAGGAGGAAGCAGTCACTTACAACTCCGAAGGAGTTAGTTTGAATGGTTGGGTGGCTTACGATTCGTCGACCGATAAAAAAAGACCAGTCGTATTAGTGGTTCCAGAATGGTGGGGCCTAAATGACTACGCCAAATCAAGGGCAAAACAACTGGCAGAGCTGGGTTACCTGGCTATGGCTGTAGACTTTTATGGCAATGGAGCACAGGCCACAAACCCTGAAGAGGCGGGTAATATGGCAACACCTTTCTATACCAATCCTGCTATGGCGGCGGCTAGATTTAATGCAGCGCTAGCAAAAGTGAAAACCCTTGCTCTGGCAGATACCACACAATTGGCAGCTATCGGGTATTGTTTTGGTGGAGCACAGGTGCTTAATATGGCAAGATTAGGAAGTCCGTTAAAGGGTGTTGTTAGCTTCCATGGCAATCTTGTCGGAGTTCCTGCTGATAAAAACTTGCTCACTGCTCAAATATTGGTGTGCCATGGTGAGGCAGACCCATTTGTACCCGCGGCAGAAGTTGCTCAATTTAAAAAGCAAATGGATTCTATTGGGGCAAATTATTCTTTCAAAGGGTATGCTAACGCAAGTCATGCATTTACGAATCCTGCTGCAACAGACATGGGTAAGAAGTTTTCTATACCCATAGCTTATAATGCTGCGGCAGATACAGCCTCATGGAATGACATGAAAATATTCTTAGATAAAATATTTAACTAGAAGTTCGGTAACAAACAAAGGGCGGCCATCAGTGAGATGGCCGCCCTTTGTGTTGCTGTAATTAACTATTGTTTGATTTGCTTTTTTTAATTAGATGAACTTTATTTTGATTCCTGTGGTGAAAAAATAAGATGCGCAACCGCATGAAAATAGAGCTGGCAGGCAATGCAGAATACTTTCTCCCAACTGAGTTAATAAAATATCAGTGTAAACTATTTAAGCTCCCATGTTGTAATGCCTAGTCTGCAATATTGAAACTCGGTAGTTTTAGCATCTTGCAGCACGGAGATACCTCCACTGCTGGTATTGACCTTTCTATTTGATGCGTCCGTCTTTACAACTAAAGCTTCCAGTTCCGTTTTGAAGGTGGAAGTTATTCCTTTGCTTTCTTGCATCTTAAATAAAATTACAAACTCGCCTTCTTTACCACAGGCTCCTGCAATGTCAGCAGAAATTTTACTGCCATTTTTTTTATTAAAACTTTTGATGAACGATTTTAGAAAATCTGGTGAAGCGGTGCCGCAGCACATGCTGCCGAATGAAACTGCGAGGGGGTAGCTGCTATCCGTGGCGGCTACACCGGGCTCAGCCTTGCTGTCTACCACATTTTTTATTTTAGAGTTTGAGCAACCAAGGATTGCGCAGAACAAACTAAGCAGAATCATATATTTCATGAAAATATTTTTTACAATACTATAGATTTATTATTTACTGCGCCGCTAATAATATTGCAGTTTGCCTGCAGCGGCTCCACTTAGAGGTGCTCATTTTCTTAAAAGATGGAACTGTGCCCGATTATTTTATCTTTGCGCCATGACAACAGAAATATTAAAAACTATGAGGGACCGTGTGTTGGTCTTGGGGAGGTTTCTTTGACGTCGCTAACAGAAAAGCTAAGATCTCAAACGATAAAC
>JAYTBG010000365.1:0-7542 GCA_043737055.1 Chitinophagaceae bacterium
CGGGCAAACCTGCCGCTGCACACCCGCAGAAAAGCGATTCTATCCCGGTGCTTGGGATCAAGATTGGCGTGAATTTTAAAAATGAATCCGCTAAACTTATCTTCTTCCGGCTTCACGTCCCGGTTGCTGGTATGCCTGGGCCTTGGCGTAGGGGCAATCCTGATAAAAGCGTCCAACATTTCTTTGACCCCAAAATTATTTACCGCACTTCCAAAAAAAACCGGGGCCGTAATGCCAGCGAGGTAATCCGCATTTTTTAATTCTCCGTAAACGCCATCAATCAACTCTACATCCTCTCTCAAAACCGCCGCATCTTTCTCCCCTATTTTTTGATCCAATAATGCATCGTTCAAGTCATTTATATGCAACACCGTTTCGTCGTTTGCTTTTGTACCGGCCGCAAACAGCACAAGACTTTTGTTGTACAGATCATACACACCTTTAAAATCTTTACCGCTGTTGATAGGCACCGTCATCGGGTGCAGGTTAATGTGCAATTCATTTTCAATTTCTTCTAAAAGATCAAAACGGTTTTTGCCGTCCCTATCCATTTTATTGATGAACACAATCACCGGGGTTTTGCGCATGGCTATTACTTCCATGAGCCTTCTTGTTTGATCCTCCACACCATTCACACTATCTATCACCAACACCACGCTGTCTACTGCCGTGAGGGTGCGATAGGTATCTTCTGCAAAGTCCTTATGACCTGGAGTATCCAACAGGTTGATGAGATGACCATCGTATTCAAATGTCATCACACTGGTAGCCACACTTATACCACGCTGCCGCTCTATTTCCATAAAATCGCTGGTGGCATATTTTTTTATTTTATTGCTTTTTACAGCCCCTGCAGTTTGTATAGCTCCGCCAAACAAAAGAAATTTTTCTGTGAGCGTAGTCTTACCGGCATCGGGGTGAGAGATAATGGCGAAGGTTTTACGCCTGTTTATTTCATTGATGTATTTCATAAAGTGCGCAAAGATAGGAAAAGGATGAGGAGGTTTCAAAGGTTCGAGGCGGTGCAAGGGACAGGGTTTTAGGTCGAGGGTTTACGTTTAAGGTTTAAGGTCTAACGTTTAATGCTTGCTAATCTCTGATCTATGATGTCTGATTTCGGATTTGCTGAGAATTAATTTCTATGTAAAATGACTTATGTTGTAAATCTTTATCAGGGACGTACAGCTTTCACCCCGTCCGAGCGGCGTTCAGCCGGGCGGGCTTTTACTTTTCACCTTTCAACTTTTCACCTTTCACCTTTGACCTCACCCTCAGCCTTCAACCTTACGCCTTATGCCTGCCACTCCCCGCCTTTCACCTTCCTCTTCCGCCTTTCAGCCTTTCTTTACGAAGAATTGCAGCTTTGACCCTAACTTTGACACATGGCCAAAACGCTGAATATTTTAAGCAACTCTTTGAAGCTTACACTGCAGGAATTACGGGTAAACAAGATGCGCACAGGGCTAAGTCTGACCGGGGTTGCGTTTGGCATTTTTTGCATCATAGGTGTATTGGCGGCAGTAAATAGCCTGGAACGTAATATTCAAAGCGAAGTAAAAAGTTTAGGCAACAATACCATCTACATAGATAAATGGGATTATAGCGGCGGGCCCGATCAGCCCTTTTGGAAATTTCAATCACGGCCTGTCATGAAATATGAAGAGGCAGATCTGATTCGTCAGCGTTCTGTAATGCTGGAGGATATTTCATTTCTTTTGCAAACGGGAAGTCCCATATCCCACAAAGACGACGTAATTTCTACTGCCAGTGTTTATGGAATAGTGGAATCACAAATGGTAATTCAACCTTTAAAATTTGAAGAAGGCCGGTATTTTTCCCAGGCGGAGTTTAGCAATGGCAGTAGCATCTGCCTCATCGGGTTTACCAATGCCGAGAACCTGTTTGGTTCAACCTACCGGGCGCTGGGAAAACAAATAGACGTGAAAGGAAAGAAAGTAACTATCGTAGGCGTTCTTAAAAAGGAAGGTTCCAACTTTATTGGTTGGGACTACGATAATTGCATCATGCTTCCTTACAAGTTTTGCAAACAAATATTTGTTGAGGCCAACTCCCGCCCCATTTTGATAGCGAAGGGAAAAGAGGGCGTTACGCCGGCAGCATTGATGGACGAACTGCGGGGAATTATGCGGCAGATTCGAAGATTGGCGCCTCGGCAGGATGATAACTTTTCGTTGAATAGTGTAGAAGCATTTAGCAAAGCGATTACCGGTTTCTTTTCTATTTTGAATATTGTAGGTGCCATCATAGGCGGCATTAGCCTCATCGTTGGATTATTCGGCATTGCCAATATTATGTTTGTAACGGTTAAAGAAAGAACATCGGTCATTGGGTTAAAAAAAGCTATCGGCGCAAAGAGCAGCAGTATTCTTTTTGAATTTTTATTGGAGGCTGTTATACTTTGTTTCATGGGAGGTGCCGTCGGGCTGTTGTTTGTATTTATCGGCACAAAAATTTCAAGTAAACTGCTGGACTTTCCAATTTACATTTCCATCCCGATGCTTATCACCACCATTATTGTATGTCTTGTGGTAGGCATCATCGCCGGCATTTTTCCGGCTTCCAGAGCAGCGAAGCTAGACCCTGTGGTGGCTATCAGAAGTTAATAGAACTGGAAGTTCAAGATGTTTCAGGGGTTCAAGATGTTTCAGGGGTTCAAAAGGTCTCAGGGGTTAAAAAGGTTCAACGTTCAACCTTTTTAAAGTGCAAGTCTCTAAATATTTCCACACTTTAATTCGATCATCGGATCACCAAATCAAATAATCAAATAATCACCAAATCAACTAATCAAATTGCCCACCATCCTAGCCATAGAATCTTCCTGCGACGAAACATCCGCAGCCGTTTGCAAAGACGGTAATATTCTTTCTAACATTATCGCTACTCAAAAAGTGCATGAGCAGTATGGCGGAGTAGTACCGGAACTTGCGAGCAGAGCGCACATGCAGAACATCGTTCCTGTTGTGGATGAAGCCCTTAAAAAAGCCGGCGTTGGGATGAGTGATTTGGATGGCATCGCCTTTACGCAAGCCCCCGGACTGATTGGTGCATTGTTAGTAGGTGGACAATTTTCCAAATCATTAGCGCTGGCTATCGATAAACCGCTTATAGCCGTGCATCACATGCAGGCGCATGTTTTGGCTAATCTGATACAAGATCCCAAGCCTGCATTTCCATTTCTCTGCCTGACAGTAAGTGGTGGGCATACGCAAATTGTGTTGTGCAATTCACCCTATGACATGGAAATATTGGGAGAAACTATTGACGATGCTGCAGGAGAAGCTTTTGACAAAAGTGCCAAGTTGCTGGGACTGCCTTATCCAGGTGGCCCGCTGGTAGACAAATATGCAAGGCAGGGAAATCCATTGACATACACCTTCACCGAACCTAAAATTCCGGAACTAAATTTTAGTTTCTCTGGTTTAAAAACCTCTATCCTATATTTTCTGCAAAACGCTGGAACCTCCAACGTGTACAAAGAATCATTTACAGCAACAGCAGAAGAACGGCAAAAATTCATCGACGAAAACCTTGCAGACATCTGTGCATCTATTCAACACCGTATTGTAAGCATTCTTTTGAATAAACTTAAAAAGGCAGCAGCGCAAACAGGAATAACCGAAATCTGTATTGCTGGTGGCGTAAGCGCTAACAGCGGGCTACGCACCGGTATAAAGGAGCTCGGTGAAAAAATGGGTTGGAATATTTACATTCCCCCATTTGAATTTTGCACCGACAACGCTGGAATGATTGCAATTACCGGTTATTACAAATACCTGGCAAAAGATTTTGCAGCACTCGATGTGATTCCTAGTGCAAGGGCAGAATGGTAGAAACCGACTGTTTGCAAGAAATGCCGTATCGATCCTGCAGCCGTGGCAGTAACGGAGAATAGCAGGCCCTAACAAATAATAACCTCTTCTTTGGCGAACAACTATTTCCAGTTTAAACAATTTACTATCTACCAGGATCTGTGCAGCATGAAGGTGTGTACGGATGCCTGCTTGCTGGGAGCATATGCTGCTAGTAAAATGGATGATACAGTCCTCAACGTACTGGATATTGGAACTGGTACAGGATTGCTTGCATTGATGCTGGCACAAAAAACGAATGCTACTATTGATGCGCTTGAAATAAATACGGATGCAGCAAGGCAGGCCACGGAAAATGTGCAACGGTCACCGTGGAAAGAAAGGGTGAAAGTGTACAACTCATCTGTTCAGGATTTCGAACCCGAAAAAAAATATGACCTCATCATTAGCAATCCTCCTTTTTTTGAAGGGGATCTGCGAAGCGCAAATAAACAAAAAAATGAAGCCAAGCATGACAGCACTCTTACGCTAAAAGAGCTGGCGGATGGAATTGTAAAAAATCTATCTGAAGATGGAATTGCAGTCGTTCTGTTGCCTTATCACCGAACGGACTACTTTGGTGCTGTCTGCGAGCCGGCCGGCTTGTTTGCCACGGAAATTTTAAAACTGAAGCAAAGTCCTCATCATGCCTTCTTTCGTTCTATCGTGGTTTTATCTAAACAATCGGGAACGCTTAAGGTAGACAGCATGTTTATCCATGATGAGCAAAGACAGTATAGTGCTAAATTCACAGCCTTACTAAAAGACTATTACCTGAAATTGTAAAACGATTGTAAGCCTATTCTTCTTCGGCATAAGCACTCATGTATTGATAAGCTTCTGTGAGTACACCTTTTTTTAAGATGGTTGCCCGCTCTATAACACTGCTATCCCCCGCAATAAGATCTAACAGAATATGCTTGATCAATTGCTCACCAAAATACCTGCTTGCATCTCTTGGTAATTCATTGGGCAGATTCCCTACGGCCATCACATCTACAGTGTGCGGCTGGTATGCTGCAGTTTTTATAAAAGACTTTTTATCTACTCCATACACCGGATCTGCGATGGAAGAATCGCCGAGGTTGCAAGGCACTGACCCAAGCATATCGTCGGTAACATCCGCAATTGTTTTTATTCTAAAATCGGGGCTGGCAAGATCTTCCAGTTTAAATAAACGAGGAATACTTTGTTCCCAATACACGCCATTCATTAAAATATCAGTGTGGCTGAGGTACCGTTCAAACAGGCAATTATAATCCTGGGGATTGTTGTGAAAATCTTCCCGGTTATAAGCCCGGCCACTTTTTGGTTTATACAACAGGCTTCCCTTGAGATGCACATACACCGGGTACACAAAATCCTTTTTCAGAAAATCGTCTGGCTCTACTTCATTAATGCCCAGCAGGTTCATGATATCTAATATGCCATGAGCCACCCTGCCGCCACCGGTAACGGCTATTTTTACCGGGGGAATTTTTAAACCAAAATAAGTATGAATAAGTTGTTGAAGGCTCTTGGTAGAGTTTACCCTTTGTAGTGTAAAAGCCCCTGTGCGGTTGCCGTAAGCCATCATGCCATTATGAGCACCCACTACACCTGCAAAAAAACCAAAGCCAATAACACGGGCGCCATCCTCATGCTCAAGGCATTCATAATCTATGAGCGTAATCTTCCTTGCAATCATGGCCTGCAACATCTTTTGGTTGTAAGGCTGCAATTTTTTTGTGTGAGAAAAGAACAAATACTTTTTCTCTGGTATTAACATTTCAACCGGCACTTCCTTAATGCCCAACAGCACATCACAACCTGAGAGATCTTCCAAAACTTCTACCCCTGCAGCCCTATACTCCGCATCGCTGTAGCAGCGGCTTTGGCTGTGTTGTGCAACAACGGAAATATCGTCCCTGTTTTTTAGGATCCATTTACATTGAGCAGGAGTAAGCGCTGCCCTATTGTCTGCAGGGGTCTTGCCTTCTCTTATCAAACCAAGTTTTAACATAAGCCAGAGTTTAACGAGCAGCAATTTACATTTTACAATCTATAGTTGCCTTGCTACATTTGCCTATGAATTATTTTGAACTATTTGGTTTTGAGGTTGCTCCGGTGATAAATAAATCGCTGGTGGCCAAAAAATATTTTGAACTGCAAAAAAATAATCACCCGGATTTTTTTACACAGTCATCTGAAAGCGAGCAAGAGCAGGCGTTGGAGCAATCCGCCAACATCAACAAGGCCTTCGCCACTTTCCAGGATGGCGAAAAAACACTGGAATATTTCTTACAGTTGAAAGAGGTGATCCGGACAGATGAAAAGTATGAGCTACCGCCGGCTTTTTTAATGGAGATGATGGAATTGAATGAAACCCTCACCGAAAAAGATGGTGTAACCCTGGCCGCAGAAATGGCTCAAATAGAAAAGCCCATGCTGGAGGAAATTTCGCCGCTGCTAAGCCTGGACCCCGCAAAGCTCGACAGCCTGGCTTACGAGAAACTCAAAGCCTATCATTACAAGAAAAAATATTTAAAAAGGATTTTGGCCAGATTGGGTGATTAATGTAATATTGCAACCCTTGGCACAGATCACAGATCACAGATCACAGATCACAGATCACAGATCGCAGATCACAGAGGCCCATGTGGCGGAATTGGTAGACGCAGCAGACTCAAAATCTGCCATTCGCAAGGGTGTGAAGGTTCGATTCCTTTCGTGGGCACAATACCCCCTTTTTAAGGGGGTTTTTTTATGCCTATAAACCTTGCCACAACAATACCTTCAGCCGTTCGCACTTCTTTTGCTTTACTTTGATTTGACCTTGTTTTCTCACAATTTGTACCCTAATTGTACCTCAAGGTACATTCCGATGCAAAATTTCATACCTTTAGGAAAAGAAAATCAAACCAAAGTCAAATGAGTGTAACATTAAGAAAGCGAAAAAATGCAGACGGCACGACCTCTTTAAGGCTGGATATTTATACAGACGGCAAACACAAAATTGAAACATTAAAGCATTTACAACTTGCAAAAGTTTCCAATGTGACGGACCGGGAAAACAACAAAGAACTTTTACAAAAAGCTGAAGCAATAAGACTGGTAAGAACGGTTGAACTTGAAGGAAGCAATTACAATATGGATAGTGATGCTGGTAAAAAAACAATCATTACTATTTGGATGCAAACCTACATCGACGCATACGGTAAAAAAGACAAGCGAAATATGCAAGGGGTGCTCAATCGGTTTAGCGATTTTTTAAAAGAAACAAACAAAACGGGATTAACTTTTGGCAACCTGACTGCATTACTCATTGAAGATTTTATTGATTACTTAGAATCAAATAGTAGGGGCGAAGGGGCAAAATCATATTACAACCGTTTCAAAAAAATGCTTAAAAATGCCTATCGTAAAAAGTTCATGAAAGACAATGTGCTCGATTTGGTAGAACGGAAAGTTAAAGGAAAGGCAAAAAGAAAAGACACTTTAACCATAGCAGAATTAAAAACATTGAGTGCGACAATTACAGAAAGCAGTGAAGTTAGACGAGCATTTTTGTTTAGTTGTGTTACCGGTTTGCGTTGGTGCGACATTAAGCCCCTTAAATGGCAAAGTATAAATATTGACAGCCGTCAAATGAATTTAACACAAAGCAAAACCGATGAAGATTTATCCACTCCAT
>JAYTBG010000366.1:0-3058 GCA_043737055.1 Chitinophagaceae bacterium
TCCGATGTCAATACAGAAACATTCGCTAATGACGGCATCAATTTATTTACAAAAGAATCAGGCATTGCGGCAAGTGATAATTATAACCATAGACTAAACATGCGGTTAGAATATAAAATTGATTCCAGCAACAGCATTTTTATTATTCCAAGTGTAAGCATCCAGGGCAATAAATCGAACGGTTTTAGTAACGTGCAAAACTTTCGTGGCATGGCTGATTCTGTCAGCAACTCGATTGTGAACTCTAAGGCCGACAGGAGTGGCTATAACATCAGGAACAACATTATGTACCGCCATTCATTTGCTAAAAGAGGCCGCACAATTTCTTTAGGACTAAACACGAATTTCACAAAAAATACGGGAGAAAATATTACGGATGCTTTCTACCGCTTCTTTGATAACGGCAGCTTTGAAGACTCTGTGCAAAACCAGTTTTCGGATAATCTTACCAACGGCCAAAACTATTCGGTTACAGCTACCTACACAGAGCCAATCGGCAAAAAAGGCCAGTTACAGTTGGAATACTCGCCGAGCATTCAAAAAAATGATGCTGATCAGCAGACGTTCCTTTATGATGGACAAAAATACTCGGAGTTTGATTCAACATTGTCCAATCGCTTTGACAATACCAACACCACTAACCGGGGTGGGGTTACGTACCGCTTTATCAAGAACAAGGATGACATGTTTTCTGTGGGTCTGAACTTTCAGTCAGCCAGGCTGGAGAGTCAGCGCATCTTCCCCACCGTTAGTTCCGTAAACCAATCGTTTTTCGATTTCTTACCTAATGCAATGTGGCGGGCCAAATTATCTCCATCCAGTAACATAAGGGTATTTTACAGGTCGTCTGTTAATTTTCCGTCTGTAACACAATTGCAAGACGTGGTAAACCTGAGCAACCCATTGCGTGTGAGCGCAGGTAATCCAGGTTTGAAACAAAGCAATACCCAGTTCATTGCAGGTAGATACTCCTACACCAATTCGAAAACCAGCAAAAGCTTTTTTGCAAACCTATTTTTGCAAACAGCGGCTAACTATATTTCTAACGCCACATTTATTGCATCAGAGGATTCTACCATACAGCAAGGGATAATTCTTAAAAAAAGATCGCAGCTGAGCAAGCCAGTAAACCTGGATGGATACAAGAGCCTGCGTAGTTTTTTTACCTACAGCGTGCCTATAAAAGCTATTAAAACTACAGTAAACGTAAACACTGGCTTCAGCTATTCAAAACTACCCGGCCTGGTGAATAATGTAAACACAACCACAGATAACTACGTGTATAACGCAGGGGTTGTTCTTGCCAGCAACATCAGCGAATATGTAGACTTCAACATAAATTACAATGCTAATTTCAATGAAGCCAGAAACTCATTTAATGCTAATCTAGGCAACAGGTTTATCAATCAAACGTCGGGGCTGGCACTTAACCTATTGAGCAAAAAAGGTTGGTTCGTGCAGAATGATGTGACCAACCAAACATATAGTGGCCTCAGCGAAGGATTGAATCAAAGTTTTTGGCTATGGAATGCTGCCATTGGTAGAAAGTTTTTAAAAAATAAGGCGGGGGAGTTAAAGCTTTCTGTATTTGATCTTTTAAAACAAAACCAAAGTATCTCACGGGTTGTGACAGAAGCCTATATTCAGGATGTGCAGAGCCAGGTACTGCAGCAATATTTCTTGCTTACGTTCACCTACAATCTAAAAAACTTTGGTGTGGCAAAAGCTCCAGCTCGTAACAACAACGAATGGGGAGGAGAAAGAAGAATGGGCGGCACGGGCCTATAAACTTACCAGGGCAAAAAAATTCAGTTGTTCAAATGCTTAACTTTAAGGCGAACACAAATATGATTTTTTGAAGCAGCCCGATTTTATAAAACCAATTAATGACGCCGGAACATATAGCTTCAAAGAAATTGTTGATCAGTGGCAAAACATGGTGTACAACACGGCGCTAAGTATAGTTCAGGTAGAGGCCGATGCCGAGGATATAACGCAGGATGTTTTTTTGACTGTTTACGAAAAACTACATGCCTTCAAAGGAGAATCGCAGCTTTCCACCTGGATCTACAGAATCACGGTAAACAATGCGCTTGACTTTGAAAAAAAGAAAAAGCGGCAAAAAAATGGTGGGCTGATAAGGCAACTATTTTTTATAAAGGAGGAAGACGAGCCGGTAAATTTTAGCCACCCCGGGGTATTGCTGGATAACAAAGAAAAAGCAACAGCATTATTTAAAGCATTAAAGAAGTTACCTGAAAAACAGCGGGTCGCTTTTACGCTTCATAAAATAGAAGGGCTGCCATACCTGGAAATAGCAGCAATTATGGATACAAGTCTAAACGCTGTGGAGTCTTTGATAGCACGGGCTAAAGCAGGGTTAAAAAAATTGTTGGAACAGTTTTACCAATCAGAAGCCTAATAACACGACATGGAAAATAATAAGCTTGCCAAACTCGTACAGGAAACGATAGATGCCATGGACGGCGCCGAAAGAGCCACACCAGCACCGTTTCTACTCACCCGCCTGCATGCACAGCTGAGGCGGGAAGAGATTTCGTATTGGGAACGAATTAATTTCTTTGTTTGCAGGCCTGGGGTTGCTGTAACAGCAGTTTTGCTGGTGGTAACGCTTAACCTCTTTATGTATACCTACAATGGCTCGGGCAACACAAGCACACAAGCACAAGCTACAACACTTGCCACAGACGAATATTCTATGATAAACCCGGCAGCATTATTCGATTTTGAAAACACCCAACCATGATGATCAGGCCTAAAAATAACAGAACGCTTTTAGTAATTATTGCTGCATTACTTGCAGTTAATATTGCGGGGGTCATTTTGTTTTTTGCCAAAACTCCCAATGGCAAAAAAATGAGTTTTACGGAGCAGCGCAAGAATGCGATGCAAAATTATTTAAAGAATGACTGTGGTTTTTCGGCAGAGCAACTGGTACAATATGATAGCCTCTCTGAGCGTCACAAGCGGAGCATGCAGCCACTCTTTGAGCAACTGAGAAAAGAAAAAGAACAACGCATTCAACATCTTGCACAGC
>JAYTBG010000367.1:0-3051 GCA_043737055.1 Chitinophagaceae bacterium
GTTTCCGTAAAATCTATTTATAAAGCTATCTGCTTTTCAATCACCATCTTTCTTAAATTAATCAGGCCATAACGCATACGCCCCAAAGCCGTATTGATACTACAGTTGGTAAGCGTTGCAATTTCTTTAAAGCTTAACTCGGCATAGTGTCTCATAATGATAACTTCTCTTTGATCTTCAGGCAATAATTCCAGTATTTTTCTTACCCTCTCATGGGTTTGCCTTTGCATCATGCGATGGTCAGCGCCGGGTTCAGAAAAGTTAATTACATCAAAAATGTCACGGTCATCACTTGTTTTAATTAAAGGGCTACGCTTTACTTTTCTAAAATGATCAACACAAAGGTTGTGTGCAATTCTCATAGCCCATGGTAAAAACTTACCTTCATCTGAGTACCTTCCGCTTTGAAGTGTATCAATTATCCGTATAAATGAATCCTGGAAAATATCTTCAGCCAGGTATTTGTCTTTTACCAATAAATAAATGGAAGTATAGATCCTGTCTTTGTAACGGTGTAAAAGTGTTGAAAAAGCCTGAGGGTCTCCTTCAAGATATAAATTTATAAGTTGCCGGTCAGGTAATTGGGTAACGGTTTTCATAACTTCTATGTTTTGGTATTGGGAATATTTTCCAATAAAAATTGATAGTAGAAGCTATTGAATAGGCCGTTTAATTTAGTTTTTTAGGAATTTGGAATAATGAATTTATACAATCTTTTGAAATAAACAATTATTTCTGAAGCTATTTTTTTCAGGGAAAAATAAATTTTCTTGTTATTAGATAAGGAAAGCGCTAAAAAATATTAATAGGGGGTATTTTTGCCATCCGCAATGAGTATAGTAAGATCAGTTAAGGCAAAGCATCCTGTAATTAAAAAAAGTGAAACCAATGGCATCCTTATCAAAGGTGCCCGTATGCATAATCTCAAAAATGTAACCGTTGAAATTCCCCGCAATAAATTAATAGTAGTAACCGGGGTTTCAGGTTCCGGTAAATCTTCACTTACAATTGATACATTATTTGCAGAAGGACAAAGGAGATATGCAGAGAGTCTGAGTTCTTATGCACGGCAATTTATGGCCAGGATGAACAAGCCTGATGTTGATTATATAAAGGGGCTTTGCCCTGCAATTGCAATTGAGCAAAAAGTCACCACCCGTACGCCACGATCTACTGTGGGCAGCATGACAGAGATTTATGATTACCTGAGATTACTATTTGCGAGGATCGGGAAAACAATATCTCCAGTTTCCGGCAGAGAAGTAAAGAAAGACGATGTAAAAGATGTAGTGGAAGCGATTAGGAATTTAAAAAAAGATGATAAGGTTTTATTATTAGTTCTATTTAAGCAACATCATAAAAGAGATGCGAACGAAGAATTAAATATCCTTATGCAGAAAGGCTTTTCAAGAATTTATGTTGACAAGCAAATTTTAAGGATAGAGGATATAATGGAAACAAAAGATTTTAAATCTTATTTCCAGCATCGCACTGCTTATGTTCTTATTGACAGGTTAATGGTTAAGAATTTTGATGAAGATGACATACACCGCATTTCGGATTCAGTTAATACAGCTTTTTATGAAGGCGAAGGAGAAGTGGTTTTAGAAATTAATGACGACAAACATTTGCAGTTCTCTAATAAGTTTGAATTAGACGGATTAAAGTTTGAAGAGCCTGTGCCTAATCTATTTTCTTTCAATAATCCTTACGGTGCATGCCCAACATGTGGCGGTTTTTCGCAAGTACTTGGCATTGATCCTGACCTGGTAATTCCTGATAAAAGGTTGAGTGTTTATGAAAATGCTATTGCTCCATGGCGTGGAGAAAAACTCGGTTTATGGAAAGAAGCATTGATAAGATCTGCAAAGCGTTTTGATTTTCCTGTTCATAAACCAATCCTCGATCTTACCACGGCAGAATATAGTTTATTGTGGACGGGCAATGACCATTTTGGAGGTATCAATGATTTTTTTAAAGAGGTTGAGCAGAATCTATACAAAGTTCAGTACCGCGTTTTGCTAAGTCGCTATCGGGGAAGAACCTTATGTCCCGAATGTAATGGATACCGGTTAAGGAAAGAGGCATTGTATGTGCAGGTGGCTCATCAAAATGTAGGTGCTTTATGTGAAATGCCGATAAAGGATCTTCAAACATGGTTTGCTGATCTTAAATTAAATGAATACGATAATACTGTTGGAAAAAGAATATTGATAGAAATTAATAATCGTATCAGAACACTGATGGACGTTGGTCTTGGCTATCTAACTTTAAACCGTTTAGCTAATTCTTTAAGTGGCGGGGAGAGCCAACGCATTCAGCTTACCAGGAGTTTAGGAAGCAATCTTACCAATTCGCTATACATTTTGGATGAACCTTCAATTGGCTTGCATTCCAGGGACACGGAAAGATTAATAATTGTTTTAAAAGAGTTAAGAGATTTGGGTAATACAGTCGTGGTGGTGGAGCATGACGAAATGATGATGAGGCAAGCAGATCATATAATTGACATGGGTCCACTTGCCAGTCATCTGGGAGGTGAAGTGGTTGCAGAAGGAAATTATGATGAACTCATAGCAAATAAAAAAAGCCTCACCGGTAAATATTTGAAGGGAGAATTAAAAATTGATCCTCCAAAGATTGTTCGCAAATGGAATCGCTCAATAACTGTGCAAGGTGCAAGACAAAATAACCTACAGGATATTAATGTGATTATTCCTTTAAATGTTTTATGTGTTATTAGCGGTGTAAGCGGCAGTGGAAAAACTACATTGGTAAAACAAATTTTATATCCCGCTTTACAAAAAATAAAAGGAGAGTTTGCTGATAAAGTAGGGCTACACAGAGGTATTGAAGGAGATATTGATTACATCACTCAAATTGAAATGATTGACCAAAACCCTATCGGTAAATCATCACGAAGCAATCCCGTTACCTATATAAAGGCATATGACGAAATAAGAGATCTGTATGCCAAACAGCCATTAAGTAAGATGAGAGGTTTTTTGCCAAAGCATTTTTCATTTAATGTGGAAGGTGGCAGATGCGATG
>JAYTBG010000368.1:0-3048 GCA_043737055.1 Chitinophagaceae bacterium
AAACAGGGTAAGTCTGTTCCTCAGGAATGCAACAGAAATGATCAAAAATAGTATAATCGATAGCAGGGGTATTAGCTGGTAAAAAGTCTGGAGATTATACCCCGAATCATCTTTAAAAAAAAAGCAAAACAATGCCAGGTAGAGTAACCCAACGCCGGCGAAATTTAAAACCAGATCAGTTGGACCGGGTTGGCTGGTTTTTAGTCTGTACCTGCTTATCACTATTACAAGTATGCCCATTACAGCCAGCAGGGAATGAAGAGCTCCGTAGCGCAGGCCGAGCAAAATATAGAATGAATAGAATCCTCCAAATGAGTAACCGCTTATTAATATCAGGCAGTATGACACGATCATAGTAGAATGCGCACTTATAATTGTTTTAAGTTTCATTGTTGTCAATTTTAGTTGCAGGGGCCCTGGCTTTGGCTGGCATATTCTTTACCATTGGGCATAAATACCTGGGATGACTCTGCAGTATGTTGTTCTTTTATTGATTTCATTTTTTTATATAATCCCTGAGGTGTTGCTGTACCATTTACAGCCATCCCCCCTGGAATATCATACATGGGAATAATGAGTTTGTTAGCACGCCGGTAATTAAACACTTCAAGTGCAAAATCTGTGCAATTATATTCATCAATATCATACTTTACAAATCTGGCCAGGTAGCCAATATGTGTTAGCGTGGTTTGAAAATCTGCAGCCGTCAAGCTCATGGTCATAGAAGCATTAAACTCATGGGTATTATTGTCTCCGAATTTTGCGTTTAGCGGTGCTGTTGTTAACCCGGTCTTCCATCCTTGAACCGGGTAAAATCCTATATTTTGCACTATTTTTTGTGTTCCATTTGTTTTCGTCAACTGTATAAAAGTATGCCCCGGAGATCCATTCTCCCAATTGAAGAACATATCGGAATTGTTATCGACAGGAAGATCCGTCATGATGCTGATTTTAGAAGTGGATCCTGCATCAGGTATCAAAGAAAAACAGTTTAAATATTTGGCAATGTCAATTGCTTCATAATTTTCCACAGTTTCCATATCAACTTGGATGGTGAGGGGGGTATCAATACCAACGTCTCCACCCGCCGTACCCCCACTGCTTCCACCAAGATTGAAAAAGCCATCCCCTGCGAAAGAGTACGTATCATCAGCTGAATAGAATAAGCTTTGTAAATTATAAAAAAGAGATAAACTCATTCGAATTCCACCGTCCAAGGGAGGAAGAGTGCTTGTAACAACTACTGTTGGAAGCAGTAGGTAAGGATCAGTAATAGAAGTTGCCGTATTATTATCTTTCAATACAGTGATGTAACCATTGAGGATGGGTGAGGATAATTGCATATGATGTTGCAATGAATAAATCTTCACATGGCCATTATATGTCCCCGTGTTTTTGCCATCAACAGTGGTTATGTTACCAGTAATATTTATAATTTTTCCTAATGAGAACAAACCATTCCTCTCAAGTTGAACTATTACGAAGTCATTTTTAAATGGCAGGTTTAAAAAGGGAATCCTTGCGATGCCGACATTCTTTTTGCCTGTTGTACTGATGATCGCTTTTGCAAAATCCAGTTTCAAAAAATCATCTTGGTTCATGCTGTCCTTTAATTGCTTCAATATACTTGACGGCAATACATAGTGCGTTTGTTCCATTGCTTCTTTTTTGCAAGAAAATAAAATGCAAGAAATTAGCGAGATTAAAATAAACCGTTTCATGTTGGTGTTTTTATAATGATAAAATTACATTAGCTAATACCTGTTTAGAATTAAAAATTTTTAAGAAATTATCAATGTCCTTTAATATTACTTAATGTTACATCCGTAACGCCTAAGTAGCTGGCGAGGAATTTTGAGGGCACCCGTAATATCAAATCTGGATAGTGGTTCATAAGATATGCATACCTATCTGTAGATTTTTGCATACGCATAGAATATAACCTTTGCTCGCTCATTGTATAATATTTTTCAGTCAATACTCTCCCAATAAAATTAAACTCGGAAAAATTATTATAAATAAATTGAAGCTCATTAAAGGATATATAAAAGAGGAGAGTGTCTTCCAACGCCTGGATAGATTCGTTACTTGGGGTTTGGTTAAAAAAGCTCCCAACACTAAATATCACATCTCCTTCTTTCATAAACCAGGAGCTGACATCTTTATCTTCGATAAAGTAAAAGCAACGTAACAAACCTTTATTTATGAAGCATACGTCCCGGCAAACATGCCCCTGTTTCAAAAGAAAGTCTTTCTTCTTCAAATTCCTCGCCTTCAAATTACGATGCAGAAAATCGATTAGGCTTTCTGACAGAGGATGCACAGAACCTAAAAATTTTATTAGCTCTTCCATGGTGTTATATTTTCATGAATACTAAAAAGCCGGTAGAGTAGCTGTAAGGGAGCTGAATACAGAAAAAATTAAGGAAGAAGTTCTTTTGGACTAACATTTAAACTATATGCAATTTTCGATAGAAAAGAAATACTAAAATTAACCTTGCCAAGTTCCATACGGCCTATCTGAGTTGAATCTACCTCGCAATCATTAGCAAGTTGTTCAATAGACAGATTTTTTTGATTTCGATAAGTTCTAATTTTGATACCTATTGCTGTTAAAAATGCTTCGTCTTTAAAATATCTCCTTTTCGTTTTTCTAATCACAATACAAAAAGAAACTAAGATCAGAAAAACCACAAGGGAGAATTATCCCTTTTATCAAAAGCAATATGTTTCTTATCACAGAAGAGTGGCTCCTATACTGGCTTTGATTAAAGCTATTGCAGCTAATCTACTATGTGTTTGAATGCTCTTTTTTTCACATAAATAAAAGCTCATTGTTGAGCATAGCGCCGGCTACAATTTTGAGTGATCACAGACTACCAAAGAGATTATTGATTCTATAACATTTAACGATGAAGGATATACGTTTCATAAGATTCGTCTGCTTGCAAAATAATTAGGCATGGCACAGATTACCTTCCTGAGGTGATGCTCACGAGTATCTTTAAAAGCACTATAATACCTGCGAGCTAGTTCTTGTGTTTTTTT
>JAYTBG010000369.1:0-3040 GCA_043737055.1 Chitinophagaceae bacterium
AACCTCCAATTAGCATGCCCAGCACACTGCCTCCCAACACATCTGAAGGGTAATGAACACCCACATATACCTGCGAAAAGCAAACAGCTCCAGCCCACACAAAAAACAACCACACCTGTTTAGGAAATTGATGCCTGAGGGTAAGAAAGAAAAACATGGCCATGCCGAAATGGCTTGCTGCATGCGAAGAGGGGAAACTGCCGTTGCCACCACAATATGAGGCAAGCAACCTCACCTGGTTGGAGAAGAACTCATCTGCGCAGGGCCTGGGCCGGGCAAAAAATGGTTTAAAAATTTTACTACTGATGGAATCCGTTGCCGCTACTGTTAACAACCAGCATGCGATCCAGCCCCATGCTTTTTTGCCAAAATTGGCCACTACAAAAAGTAACATAAAAAAATACAATGGTACCCAAAATTTTGGCTCCCGAAAAAATAGTGTAACCTTATCCAGGTAATCATTCTGGCAATCTCTGTTTATTTTTAAGAATAGTAATTTGTCTAACCAGACTAATTTTTCCCTCATATAAAAAGATTAAGGTTCCGAAGACACTTGCTTTATCCTCCGTAGGCAGAGAGAGTGCTCATTCCTAGTGGCTTTTACTATATTTTTGCAAACATCGTAATTATTCCAACGTTTACTCGCAATAAATCATTTGATAATTTTATGAGGGCAATTTAGATATCAGGCTGTTGGGTTTCTAGTTGCGGATGAAATGAATGGGTGCAAACACAATTGCTTGCATAAATAGAAGGCGTGGCCCTCGTTGGCTCAAATAAACACATCGGTTCTCTGCTCATTTTGCATAGGCAGGCAGCCACTAAATTTTATATCTTGAAAAGGAAATATAACTATGTTCATTAAATGGAGGGTCTCCAAAACCATACAATGGATTATAAAATTATTCTTAATCTACCTTTTTATTTTTACCGCTTTTAGGGTTGCCACGGTTATTTTTTTTAAGCCGAAAGAGATCAGCCTGATTGAATTATTTCCCTCATTTTGGCTCGGGCTGAAGTACGATTTACGGTGGATTTCGATTATACTTTTCCCCATCACATTATTGTCGCTGTTCAGACGACTATCGCCATTTTACAGTGAGAAAGCTAAACGCTTCTGGTCGTACTACCTCGGTATTTTAACGCTGCTCGTTTTGTTTTTTTATGGTGCCGACTTTGGACAATTCTCTTACGTAAATGCAAGGCTAAATGCAGACGCACTCATTTTTGCAGAAGATCCCAAAGAGTCTTTGCAAATGGTGTGGCAGAATTATCCTATTGTTTGGATACTCATTGGCCTGTTAGGTGCTGTGATGATGATGGTTTGGATGTTTCGGCGCACGCATGTGGGTGTAGAAGACCAGAATGTAAACATTCATAAGTTCTCGTACAGAAGAAGGTGGCACCTTGTGGCCATGCTGTTGCTGGGTTGGTTTATGTATGGCTTTCTTACTTACAAGCCATTAAATTTTTTCAGGGCATTTAGCCTGAACGATGCCTTTAAAAGCAACCTTGCCTTGAACCCACTACAGAATTTTTTTACTACACTAAGATTCCGTGAGCCTGATTATCACACGCAAGCCAGGGAATATTACCCGGTAATGGATAAGTTTCTAAATCTTAAAAGCAATGTGGTTAAAAAGAATGGATACCTCCGCATCAAACAGCCGGGAAGCAAAGCCTTGGAAAGTCAGCCAAACATTGTGTTGGTAATTTGCGAGAGTTTTAGCATGTATAAAAGTAGTATGAGCGGCAACCCGCTCAACAGCACACCGCATTTTAATGAACTGGCACAAAAGGGTATTTTCTTCGAGCGTTGTTTTTCGCCCACTTTTGGTACGGCACGTGGTGTATTTGCTACACTTACTGGCATACCAGATGTGCAACTCAGCAAATTTGCTACCCGTAACCAAGCCACTGTAAACCAACGCAGCATCATCAATGATTTTGAGGGCTACGAAAAAATGTATTTCATTGGTGGCCGCAGCCAGTTTAATAATTTTTCCGGGCTGGTCAATAATATTAAAGGCATTAGAATTTATGAAGAAGGCCAATACAAAGCGCCTAAGGTAAATGTTTGGGGTATCAGCGATAAAAATCTTTTTTTAGAAGCCAATGCCATCATGGCTACGCAACAGAAACCATTTTTTAGCATCATACAAACCGCCGATAACCACCGGCCGTTTAATATCCCTGAAGAAGACACAGATTTTGAACAAAGGGACATACCTGTTGACACGCTGGCAAAATATGGCTTTGAATCTATAAAGGAATACAATGCATTTGCTTACACAGATTATTGTTTCAAAAAGTTTATACAGGCAGCCTCAGAAGAGGCCTATTTTGAAAATACTATTTTTGTTTTTGTAGGCGATCATGGGGTGGAAGGCAATGCCTCGGCTATGTATCCTTCAGCCTGGACGGAACAACGCCTGGCTGAAGAACATGTGCCGCTTTTGTTCTATGCGCCAGCCCTACTTACCCCGCAAAAAAGAACAGAAACCGTTTCACAAATAGATGTTTTGCCTACCATTGCAGGTATGCTGATGCAGCCCTATACGAACAGTACCCTTGGTAGAAATTTATTAGACTCTTCAAAAGGAGAAAGTGCAGCATTCATCATCTATCATGCACCGGGTTGGATTGGTGTAGTGAATGATCAATATTTCTACAGAAAAAATATTCGGATACAAAAGGAAGAACTGGTACCTGTGAAATTGAATTTACCTCCGTTAAGTGCGGCCCAGCAAGACTCCGTAAAGAAAAAACTTTCCCGGCTTACCACTGCCATGTATGAAACTGCCCGCTGGATGTTGGTGAATAATAGGAGTAAGTAGAGGTGAGAGGCAGGCAAAAGGCAAAAGGCAAAAGGCAAAAGGATCTGACTCTGCAAGGTCGGCAAATCTTAGATTCGACATCCTAAATTAGAAATCATAGATCAGATATCATTAGTGTCCCGTTAAATTAATTCAATTTTTAATTGTTCACATTTTTGTTCTTTGACATTCTTATAGACAGGGCTTTGCAGCAACTCATTTAA
>JAYTBG010000370.1:0-3040 GCA_043737055.1 Chitinophagaceae bacterium
TGTAGCAAAGGATTTTCTTCTCTTAAATCTGATGCTATCACATTGGCATTACCGTAAATTTTGCGCAGGGCAATTGTGAGCTCCACGCCTATCTGGCCGGATGCACCAATAACTAATATTTTTTCTTTAGCCATATAATTCTATTATCGGTTCATGGATGGTGTAGCGGCAAATATAGTCAACAGCATTACATAATTAAAATGCCGGCGTAGGTGCCGGCGTTTTAATTATGTCTCAAACGGAAGTCAAAAAATCATTTATTTTTTAATATTTTTTCAATAGCCTTCAATTCTTCTTTTGAAAACGAAAGATTGTCGAGGCATTTTAAGGAATCCAACAATTGCGATGCTTTGCTGGCACCCACCAACACAGAAGTGATCCTATCATCTTTTAATAACCATGACAAGGCCATCTGCGCCAATGTTTGGTTTCGTGAAATAGCAAGGTTGTTCAGCTTGCTCACTTTTTGAATCACTTCCGGCGTTACATGTTCTGTTTGCAAAAAGCCATGTTCTTTTGCTGCTCTTGATTCCGTGGGAATTCCTTTTAAATATTTATCCGTCAACAGGCCTTGTGCCAGTGGCGAGAATGGAATGCAGCCTACACCTTTTTCTTCCAATACCTCCAGCAATTCGTCTTCTACCCATCTATCAAACATATTATACTTCGGTTGGTGAATCAAACAAGGTGTACCAAGGTCTTTCAAAATCTTAATGGCCTTTTTTGCTTCCTCTGCCTGATAACTGGAAATGCCTACATATAATGCTTTGCCACTTCTTACAATGCTATCCAGCGCCTGCATAGATTCCTCTAAGGGCGTATTGGGATCCGGACGATGATGATAAAAAATATCAACATAATCTAACTGCATTCTTTTTAAACTCTGATCGAGGCTGCTGATCAAATATTTCCTGCTGCCCCATTCGCCATAAGGTCCGGGCCACATAAGGTAACCAGCTTTAGAAGAAATGATGAGTTCATCCCGCAAATTGCCGGAGAAATTTTCTTTCAATATTTTTCCGAAGTTTTCTTCTGCAGCACCAGGTGGCGGGCCATAATTATTGGCAAGATCAAAATGTGTGATGCCGTGATCGAAGGCAGTAAAAATAATTTCCTTACTGTTTTGCAGATCATCTACAAAACCGAAGTTGTGCCATAGCCCAAGGGAAATGGCAGGAAGTTGAATGCCACTCTCTCCGCACCGGCGGTAAGGCATTTGCTCGTATCTTGATTCATTAGGAGTGTAACTCATAGCTTATTATTTTTAGTGTGATATGGTGAATTGTGAATCATGAATCATGAATTGTGAATTGTGAATGATGAATTGTGAATGGTGAATTGTCAACGTTGAATAAAGATAAAAGAACGAAGACTGCCCATTCGCCATTCACAATTCACCCATTTACCTATAAATTCTGCACCGATGTCCCCTCTCCTATACTCACAATATGTGCCGAAAGTTGCAGCTGCATAGCCGCCTCGTATGCGGGGCCGAGTTGACCTGAAATTTCGTCAACAGCATCTTCCCGGATAATATTAATGGTACATCCACCAAAGCCACCACCCATCATGCGGGCGCCCAATACTGCGGGATTGTTCTTCACAGCGTCCACCAGGTAATCCAACTCAGGGCAACTTACTTCATAGTCTTTACTCAGGCCGTCATGCGTCTCAAACATTTTTTTACCAACCGATACGATGTCCCCTTTTTCCAAAAAGGCGCAGGCATTCTGCAGTCGCTGAATTTCTTCCACCACATATTTGCAACGCTTGTAGATCAACCCATCTTGTGGCAGCACATAGTCTGTAAGCATTTGCAAACTGGCATCCCTTAAACTATGCACCTCAGGCTGATGTTGCATTATCCAGGCCACCCCTTGCTCGCACTGTTGCCTGCGGGTATTGTATTCCGTAGATGCCAATGAATGTTTTACATTAGTGTTGAAAAGAACAAGCTTATAACCCTCCAGCACGAGTGGCTTGTATTCATACTCAAGCGAGCGACAATCTAATTTTATGAGCTGGTCTTTTTTGCCAAACATGCTTGCAAACTGATCCATGATGCCACACATCACCCCGGCATAAACCTGCTCCGCCGTTTGCGCAATTTTTACCATCTCCATTTTATCTATCCCCAATGCAAACAACTCATTTAACGCAAAAACAGTCGCACATTCTACAGCAGCAGAAGAAGATAATCCAGCACCCAATGGCACGTCGCCATCAATCACCAGATTAAAACCTCCAATGTTGTGGCCTCGTTTTATCAACTGGTCTGCTACGCCAAGAATATAAGTAACCCATGTTTTGGTTGGTTGCAGATCGGTGATGGAAACGCTATATGATTCGGTAAAATCTACTGCGTACAAATGTATTTCTTCATCCGTTCTTTTACCGACGGCTACATAAATAGCTTTGTCAATGGCGGCTGGCAATACAAACCCTTCGTTGTAATCTGTGTGTTCACCAATAATATTTACCCGGCCTGGAGAGCGCACCAACAACGGTTCGTCGCCGAAAAGTTCCTTGTATTTTTTGTGGATGGAAACTAACATATCGTATTTTTTGAATCTTAAATTAGGCTATTTTGCAAGGAACTGTTTGGATATTTTATCATATTGAAGGATGATCTCTTTAGATTTTCCATCCCGTTCAAAAACAGACTCCCAGGTGCTCAATGGTTCCCAGATAAAAGTTCCTTTTCCTCGTCCGCCCGGCACCTCAAACGCAATTTTATTTACTTCTTCTTTCAATTGCGAATACTCTACCACCACCACATCTTTTTTGTAGCGTTGTGCAAGGTCAGCCAAATTATCCCTGAGGTCATGTAAAGTGCCATGCCATTTCGGGTAATAGGATTCACCTATCACATCAAAGTGTACGCCTCTTTTTACCATGTTATCTATGAAAGATACCGACTCATGATTTTGCCCGCCCAGTGCCACATGCAGCATCATCACGGTGGCAGGCGCTACCGATTTTACCGCGGCCGTTCCTGCATTAAGCAATTGAGCCAAACCATCGGGATTGGCAACGCTGC
>JAYTBG010000371.1:0-16734 GCA_043737055.1 Chitinophagaceae bacterium
ATGATGCGGGTGTAGGCCGCCTCTTTGCTGCTCTCATTTTTAAACTGCATCAGCAGCTCTTTGTCGTCAAGGTGTTCTGCCATAAAATAGTTGTAGTACAACAAATGTAAAAAAACCAATTCATAGACGTCTTTTTATTCAGCGGGTTTAACGGGTTGTTAAAAGACTGCAGCGGTCGCAGTTGAAATTCTTAAACTAATGCAGCCGACTTTGCTGATTTAAAACACAAAGGTTTTAAACTGCGCCTCCAAAAAATGAAATAAAAAAACTGCATCTTTTAGTGATGCAGTTTATCTTAAAATGTAAGCTTCTTTATTTCTTCCTGGCGATTACTTTCTCCGCTGCGGCTAAAATATGGTTCACATCCAAACCGTATTTTATTAATAGTTCTGTGGGAGTGCCACTTTCGCCAAAGGTGTCATTGGTACCAATATACTCCATAGGTATAGGCCAGTTTTTAGCCGCTACCTGTGCAACGCTGTCGCCAAGGCCACCAATAATATTGTGTTCTTCGGCAGTAACAGCGCAGCCGGTTTTTTTAATAGATGCAAGGATGGCTTCTTCATCCAAAGGTTTGATGGTATGTATGTTTATCAGGTCTACGCTGATGCCTTTTTCTTCTAAAATTTTAGCAGCTTCTACCGCAATCCATACCATGTGGCCGCAGGCAAAAATGCTGATGTCTTTACCTTCTCCCAGCACCTGTGCTTTGCCAATTACAAAATCTTCCTCTTTGGTAAAGATGGGCCAAACGGGGCGGCCGAAACGCAGGTAAACCGGTCCTTCATATTTAGCTATAGCCTGTGTAGCAGCTTTGGTTTGGTTATAGTCGCAAGGCACAATAACGGTCATGCCTGGCAGCATTTTCATCAGGCCAATATCTTCCAGTATCTGGTGTGTAGCACCATCTTCTCCGAGAGTAAGGCCCGCATGCGAAGCGCATATTTTTACATTCTTGTTGCTGTACGCCACACTCTGCCGAATCTGGTCGTACACCCTGCCCGTACTAAAGTTGGCAAACGTGGTAGTGTAAGGGATTTTACCCCCGATGGTGAGTCCTGCTGCAATGCCAATCATATTGGCTTCGGCGATACCACATTGGATAAATCTTTCGGGAAATTCTTTTATGAACGGGCCTAATTTTAGAGAGCCGGCAAGGTCTGCCGTGAGGGCAACAATATTTTCATTGCTCCGTGCAGCTTCCAAAATGCCATCACCAAAACCACTGCGGGTATCCTTTTTTCCGGTAACTTCTATTGCGTTCAACATGTGTTTTTTTTATGGGTCGCAAGATAAGACCAATGGCCCAATTTTGTGGGACGATTTTCAACCGACGGGCAACTCTATATTCACAGCCAAGATGCTGTGACCCGGTTTTGCAGCCAATTATCTCCAGGCATGTGCAGGTTAACTGAGAGGAAAACAGACGGCACCATTTCGGAAGATTCTGTCAGGACTTACATTTCCATAGGTTTTAATTACACATCTACCGAATCGTACACAACAACCTTAGACCAGAGGTGCCCATACTCTGCAATAAATTTTAAGTGAATAGGATCTGATTGATAAGCCACCTGGTCTGCATCAAACGCAAACACCAACATCCAGGAAACGGCATAGCTGCTGTCTATCACTTCCCTGCTGGTATTGGCTGGCTTACCGATGTGAAATTGCCTTATCGTTTTTATGGAAGACAAAGTTTTGAGGCCCTCCACAAGCTTATCCCGGTCAGACAGATTGCCAGTATTTTTCAGCCAGAAATAGACATGGTGTATGAATTTATTTTTCATTTGATCATTTCTATTGGGATGCACATTAGCCAACAAAGCTGTTCCTGCCAAGGAAGCTTTAGAGGTGGTAGACAAAAAATTGCGGCGGGAGAGTTTGGGCATACCGTTTTTTAGATAAATATAATTAACCATTTGGCAGCGGTCTTTTAATTTTTGGGGACGGGAGCTTTTTTAAGATGCAACGATGTTATTCATTGGGCCTGTCTGCCGGGTTAGGTTTCTGCGAAGATTATTTTCAGATTGTTACTTATAATAAAAAAGCTCGCTGTAGCAAAAGAATCCGCATAGCACAGAAAAAAACTTGATAACGTAAAGCTTCAAAACGTAAAACATTAACCTTTAACTTCAATACATCAAAATGATCCCTTTATGAAACGCATAACTACTACTCCTGTGCTGTTATTGATTTCTGCACTGCTCATTTTTACCCAATGCAAAAAGAAAATAGAAGAACCCCAACTGCCGCCAGAAACGACCACAGGTGCCATGACCTTTGGTTGTAAAGTAAACGGTAAAGTGTTTGTGCCAAGAGATGGCCGAGGTAAACCAGGCCTTTTCGTACAATACGTAAACCTTGGTACAGGGCCCGGGGGAGGATGGTATTTAAATATTCCAGCAGTTGATTGGAAGCCTGCTGACATTCCTGCGGTTAGTATTACAACTGATAGCCTTATAGTAAATGAAGGTAGCACTTACCAATTCAAGTTCCGTAAAAAGGGCTTTCCAGGAGCATTCTATTCAAATGGACCTCAATATAATGCAACAGATAATAACTCAGGGGAACTAAAAATTAAAAAATTCGACAACGTTAATAGAATTATTTCTGGAACTTTTTTCTTTACCGGTACTGATAATTCAACTGGGCAAACAGTTAGTATTACAGAAGGTCGTTTCGATATTCGTTATTAAACACAAAATATTAAACGTCAATTTTGAAAAAGGTAGTTCAACTCATTTTTTTAACAACCAGCGCTGTAAAAGCAAAAACTTATTGTCCGCCTGCTTTTGCAGATGTGGACAATAATTACCGTACTTATGTTAATCAAATATTTGGAGCCTCAAAAAGTAACCGTATCAGGGCAGGCTTGTTGATAGACTATGGCTTTGATTCTACTTACCCGAAACTTTATAATGGCTCTGTTATGGGAGATAGTGCATTGATGGAATAAGGCCTTTATTTAGAATTGTGTAAACAATTTTTTTGGAGCAAGTTTGACAGCAATGCTCTTCACATCGAAAGAGTAAACTTGCAAAAACCCCGCAGGGGCCGGCTCATAAATCAGACATCACAAATCACACATCATAAATCAAACATGAAACATCAAACATCATAAATCAACACAGTCTTACCTTGTGCTTTCTTCCTTCAGCTTCAGTTCCCACTCCCATGCGGTACGCATCATTTCGTCAAGGCCCAGCTCGGGTTTCCAATGTAGTTGCGTAACTGCTTTATCGTTGTTGGCATATATGGCTACCACATCTCCGGCACGGCGGGGTCCTATGGCATAGTTCAATTTCTGGCCACTTATTTTTTCAAAAGTTTGTATCACTTCTAACACAGTAAAGCCATTGCCACTACCAAGATTGAAGACATCGCAATTGGTTTCATTCCTGTTTTCCAACAGGTAGTTGAGCGCCAGCGTGTGCGCATGGGCTATATCACTTACATGAATATAGTCTCGTACACAGCTACCGTCCCGGGTGTCGTAATCGGAACCCCATACCTGCATTTGTGGTAACTTTCCTATGGCCGTTTGTGTGATAGCCGGAATAAGATTTGCTGGGCGGCCCACCGGAATTTCCCCGATGAAACCAGAAGCATGCGCACCTACCGGATTAAAATACCTTAATAAAATAGCCTGCTGCCCGGGCAAACTATTCATCGTTTGCTTTACGATGTCTTCGCCCATTTGCTTGGTACTGCCATACGGACTTTCTGCAGGTTTTTGTGGGGTAAGTTCTGTAACCGGTATTTGCGAAGGATTGCCATACACCGTGCAAGACGAAGAAAATATGAAATGGGGCACTTTAAATTCTGCAACGCATTTCAAAATATTTACCAGGGAGGCAAGGTTGTTTTCAAAATACATTAAAGGAATTTCTACCGATTCTCCCACAGCTTTGTAAGCAGCAAAATGTATGATGCCGGCAATGTCGTTGTTCTCCTGGAAGATGGCATGCGTATCGTCAAAGATGCACAGGTCTACGTTGTAATTTTTAATTGGCTTACCCGCAATCTTAGCTATGCCCTGCATTACTGCGGGGTTGCTGCGGCTATAGTTATCTACCGATATCACTTCGAAGCCTTGCTCTATAAGGTCTACAATCGTATGAGAGCCAATGTAGCCACATCCACCGGTAACCAATATTTTTTTCATATAACAAAGAAAACAAAAAAAAATCGTTCACGGTGAGTGAATGATTTTTTGCGGTAGGCGTAGTTGGAGAAGGTTATAAAATAAGTTTGAGAATATAATAAACAACTGCCGCTAAGATGGCACTCACTGGTATGGTCAATATCCACGCCCAAATCAGGTTGATGGTAACCCCCCAGCGCACTGCACTTAAACGCTTGGTAGCACCCACACCAATAATGGCACCGGTAATGGTATGTGTTGTACTCACCGGTATCTTCAACATCTCGGTAATAAAAAGGGTGAGCGCACCGGCAGACTCTGCGGCCACTCCTTCAAACGGTGTAACCTTGGTGATGCGTGTGCCCATTGTTTTAATGATCTTCCAACCACCACTCATGGTACCAAGGGCTATAGCGGTATAGCAAGCCAGCGGTACCCAGTTGGGCATCTCTTTAAAACTGCTGTACTGCCCCGCACTTATGAGGGCCACCATAATAATACCCATTACCTTTTGAGCATCATTACCACCATGGCCAATACTGAATGCAGCCGAGGAAACCAACTGCATTTTTTTAAACCATCTTTCCGATTGTGAATAATTAAGGTTGCTAAGAAACAACGAAAAAACACTGAGAGAAATAATAATAAAGCCTATGAGTACCCACTTAAAATTGTGCGAATGGAAAAGCACTTTTAGCGCATAACTTTCGTAATGCGTTTTTAGTAAAGCAGGATCGGTAATGATCATGTTAGACAATAACAACAACGCACCTCCAATAATGATCAGGGCTACTACCTTGGGCAATATACCCTTGCGAAAAGAATTGAGAAACCACACTGATATGATAAATGCCATGAGCATACCAAGAATAGGAGCTACTACAATAAAGCTGATAATCTTTAGCATGATGGGTGTATTGATTACCGTAAACGAGCCTGCTGCTGCTACGGCTGCGCCGGTAAAACCCCCGATGAGTGTGTGAGAAGAACTGGATGGTATGCCATACCACCAGGTGATAAGGTTCCAGATGATGGCCGCTATGAGCCCCGCCAAAATTACTTCGAGGCCTATGGCGCCATTCACCGTTTTTGCAATGGTTTCGCCTACGCCATGATCTTTAAAAATAAAGTAGGCTACGAAGTTGAAAACTGCTGCCCAAATTACCGCCTGGAAAGGCGTGAGTACTTTCGTGGAAACCACCGTGGCAATAGCATTCGCAGCATCATGGAAACCGTTAATGTAATCGAAAACCAGCGCCAGTACAATAATAGATATAAGGAGGATGGAAAAGTCTGCCATTGATGGTTGTTTAAATTAAAATCTACAATCGAAAAACACCGTTGTTAAGAATATTTTACAATGATAGACTCTATCACATTGGCCGCATCTTCACACTTGTCAGTTACTATTTCCATAACCTGGTAGATCTCTCTTTTTTTAATTACTTCTTTTGCATCGGGCTCAGTGGCAAACAAACGCTCTATGCTCATATCAAAAATATCATCTCCCTGGTTTTCTATGCTGTTAATGGCCACCAATGCATCCGTTATCTGGCGCATATTTTTCATGTTACGCAGTTCGGTAACGGCTTTGTGAATGTGGCGACAACCTAAAGGAATAAGGTCGGCAAATTTCTGAATGCCAATGTCGTCGGGGTTAACCCTGTAGAAATTAATTTTTTTGGCAGAAGCGTAAATGTAGTCTGCAATGTCGTCTAATGCAGAAGCCAGGTAGTGAATATCTTCTCTATCGAAAGGAGTAATAAAATTTTTGCCAAGCTCTGTAAAGATGCGGTGTGTAAGCTCATCGTTTACATGCTCCATATCTTCAAGCTCTTTGATCATTTTTCCCCGTTTGTCAAAATCGGGTTCAGTAACAACCTCCTTTAATTTATCGCCCATTTTTACAAGCTCTTCTGCAACGCTCTCAAATAGCATATAAAAAATCCTGTCTTTTGGTAAAAAAATTTTGAGTATCGAGTTAATTCCTGCCATATTTTTTGATTTTGCGCAAAAATAAATTTAATGGATGCTTGAATAATCCCTTTGTATTTGGTAATAATTTCTTAACAATGGGGGAAATGAGACCCCAGCTTAATGCCCGAAAGTTACATTTCTTTACCTTAAAAAATAGGGTTTAGAAAAAATGGGAATACCTAAGCGTAAGTAGCATCAAATTATATTCTATCAAAAAATGGTAGTGTATTTGCGAATGAAATACAAATTATGAGAACGAAGTTATTTTTATGGCTAGGCTTGTTTTGTTTAACCGCATCTATGTGTGCCTGCTTTAAGCAATACAAAGGCAAAATTCAAATTGATGGCAGCAGTTCAGTTTACCCTATTACGGAAGCCGTAGCGGAGGAGTATAGAGAGCAGCATGCTGATATCAGGGTTACGGTAGGGGTCTCGGGCACCGGAGGGGGATTCAAAAAGTTTTCTCGTGGCGAAACTGACATTAGCAATGCCTCGAGGCCCATTACAAAAAAAGAAGCTGCGGCATGCAAAGCAAATAATATTGCGTTTATAGAAATACCCATAGCTTATGATGGCCTTGCAGTGGTTGTAAGTCCGTCTAATGATTTTGTAACACACCTCACTGTAGCAGAACTTAAAAAAATATGGGAACCGGCTGCTCAGCAAAAAATAACTTCCTGGAATCAGGTACGGCAGGGGTTTCCCGATTTGCCCATCCGTCTTTATGGCGCAGGGACTTCTTCTGGTACTTACGACTATTTTACAGAAGCCATTGTTGGCAAAGCCAAATCCTCCCGTGGAGACTATACCGCCAGTGAAGACGACAACGTGTTGGTGCAGGGAGTGGCTTCAGATAAAGGCGGCCTCGGTTATTTTGGACTGGCTTACTACCTGGAAAACAAAAGCAAATTAAAGCTAGTAGCCATTGATGCAGGTTCAGGCCCCGTTTTCCCTAGCGAAACTAGTGTGAGCAATGGCGAGTATGCTCCTCTGTCCCGCCCGGAGTTTATCTATGTAAACGCCCGCTCTGCCACCAACGTAATTGTAAAAGATTTTATTAAGTTTTACATAGACAACGCTGCTGTATTGGTAAAAGAGGTAGGCTACGTACCCCTGCCAGCAGAAGTATACAAACTAGCTTATCAACGGTTGCTGGCAAACAGGCAGGGGAGCATGTTTGATACCACTACCACTGTAGGTGCCGATCTTAAAAAATTGATGAACGATCCTCAACAATAGCTATGGTAAACCGGCGCACAAAAGAAAAGATAATTGAAGGGGTGATGATGCTATGCAGCTTCGTCACCATTCTTACCACTATCAGCATCATCATTATACTGGCGATAGACACTTTTAAATTTTTTGGTGAAGTTTCTATTGTTGAGTTTTTTACAGATACTCAATGGACACCACTATTCTCTGAGAAACACTTTGGAATATTGCCTCTTTTAACCGGCACATTACTTACTACAACCATAGCAGTTGTATTTGCAGTACCGGTTGGTTTAACCATTGCCATTTACTTAAATGAATATGCGTCTCCCAGTTTTACATCTATCGTAAAACCAATTCTTGAAATACTGGCCGCCATCCCAACAGTTGTATATGGATTTTTTGCGTTGCAGTTTGTTACTCCGTTGTTGCAGCAAATAATCCCGGGGTTGCGGGGCTTTAACGCTTTATCACCCGGGCTTGTTATGGGCGTTATGATCATTCCATATATCACCTCTTTGAGCGAAGATGCATTAAGGGCCGTACCCAAATCTTTGCGGGAAGCCTCTTACGGAATGGGTGCTACTAAATTACAGACTGCATTCAGGGTGATGATTCCTGCTGCTTCTTCGGGTATTTTGGTTTCCATCATCCTGGCAGTATCACGGGCATTAGGGGAAACGATGATTGTTGCTATTGCCGCAGGGCAGGAACCTAATCTTACTTTCAATCCGCTGGAATCTGTTGAAACAATTACTACCTACATCGTACAGGTAAGTATGGGTGATGTGCCCCAGGATTCTCTTGAATACCGCACTATTTTTGCAGCAGGCATGACGTTGTTTGTCTTCACCTTTATCCTCAACAATATCAGTTTCTGGTTGCGTAAAAAATATCAAAATCTATATGAATAATGGATAATCACCTTGCCATATCAAAGTCTAAAGACAAACTTTTTCGCATAGTGGCTTTGAGCCTCACCATGTTTGCTTTGCTTATATTACTTGTTTTATTGGTGGATATTTTCTGGCGTGGGTTTGGTCGTTTAAACTGGAGCTTTTTTAAAAACCTGCCCTCCCGGCATGCTGAAAATTCGGGCATCCTTACGGCTATTGCCGGTATGATGAGTCTATTGTTTTTCACCATCATTATTGCCTTACCTATTGGGATACTTGCGGGAGTCTACCTGCAGGAGTATCGGGCAAAAAATCGCTTTGCAAAAATTGTAGAAATCAATATTGCCAATCTTGCCGGCGTACCCTCTGTAATATATGGTATACTAGGGTTGCAACTCTTTGTGCGAATGGCCAAAATGGGCAACAGTCTTTTGGCGGGTGCGTTTACCCTTGCCTTGCTCATTATGCCAATCATTATTGTATCTACAAGGGAAGCCTTGAAGGCGGTGCCAAAAACTTTGAGAGAGGGTTCCTACGGGATGGGCGCTACTAAATGGCAAACCACCAGCAGGGTGGTTATTCCATCAGCACTTGGCGGTATACTTACTGGTATTATTTTATCTATATCCCGGGCCATTGGAGAAACTGCACCGCTGTTGGTAATTGGCGCATTGGTATATGTGCCATTTATACCGGAGGGTCCCAACGATCAGTTTACTACGCTGCCTATACAGGTTTTTAATTGGGTCTCCCGCCCGCAGGCCGGCTTCATAGTAAACGCCGCTGCCGGAATAATTATCCTTTTATTAATTACCTTTTTGCTTAATGGAGTTGCTATTTACATTCGTAATAAATGGTATAAAAAAATGAAGTACTAATACTATGTATAAACTCGAAACAAAAAATGCCAAACTTTTTTATGGCGAAAAGCAAGCATTGAAAGATATTTCAATGGGTATTGAAGCCAATACGGTGACTGCTTTTATAGGCCCTTCGGGTTGTGGTAAATCAACGTTTCTGCGTTGCTTTAATCGCATGAATGATTTGATTGATAACACGAGGATAGAAGGTACCTACCTGTTGGATAATGAAGATATTTATGATAATGCTGAAGTGTATGACTTGCGAAAGAAAGTGGGTATGGTTTTTCAAAAGCCCAATCCATTTCCAAAAAGCATTTTTGAAAATGTGGTTTATGGCCTCAAGATAAATGGTATTAAAGATAAAAAGATATTGAATGAGCGGGCAGAACTGTCTTTAAAAAATGCTGCACTTTGGGACGAAGTAAAAGATGATCTCAATAAGTCTGCACTCTCGCTGTCCGGCGGGCAGCAGCAACGCCTCTGCATAGCAAGGACGCTTGCTGTAGAGCCCACCGTAGTTTTGATGGATGAGCCGGCTTCTGCCCTTGACCCAATTTCTACAGCCAAAATCGAAGACCTTATCTATGAATTAAAATCTAAATTCACGATAGTAATTGTAACACACAATATGCAGCAGGCCGCAAGGGTTAGCGATAAAACGGCCTTTTTTTATTTGGGCGAGCTAATAGAATTTGAGGCTACTAAAAAAATATTTACGAACCCGGAAAAAGAACGAACACAAAACTATGTAACAGGCAGGTTCGGATAAAAAACTTTTAACTTATGACTCATTTACAGGAAAAACTGGATTACTTAAAGGCTTCTCTCTTGGATATGGCTATGTTGGTGCAAAGTCAGTTGCAAAAAAGTGGTGATGCTTTATTTGAACAAGATGAAGATCTGGCCAATGAAGTGCTGCATAATGAAAAAAGGGTCAATGCTTCTGAACTGAAAATAGACAAAGAATGTGAAAACATTTTTGCATTGCTTACTCCTGTTGCACACGACATGCGCCTCGTATTTGCCACATTAAAAACGAATGCTGATCTTGAGAGAATTGGCGATTATGCCGAAGGTATTGCCAGCATTGTAGTGGAAGGGAAAAAGGGATTCGATAAAAAACTCGTAGACTCACTTCACATACAAGACATGTACGGGATAGTTTTTGAGATGTTTAAGGACGTAATTACGGCATATACCCATAACGATAGCAGGTTAGCCCGGTCTGTTTTTTCCAGGGACCTCCAGGTAAATGACATCAACCATGCAGCTATGCAAACTGTTGTAGCTTATTGCAAAGAAAACAAGGAAAACATTCCGCAGGCATTGAATTTACTTTCTGTTGTCCGCAAGTTGGAGAGAGTAGGAGATCATATAACCAACATTGCCGAAGAGGTTATTTTTTTCTTAGAGGCCAGGGTTTTAAAGCACGGCAATAAGGGAGGTGATAACACCGCTGACCACAATTTATCTACTTCCGCCTAACATCTTTAAATTTTGTTGCGATTTACCTACTCACTCACAGGGTGCGTAACAATTTCGTAACATACGGGTAACAATCGGTTAACATTCCGGATACCATTCGTTAACATAACAATTGTCTCTTTGTGCCATAAAAGACAACCATAGTTATGTTGAAAAAGTTACCTGCGTTTTTAGTAACATTTATACTTTTGTTTCAGCTAGGCGCCTTTGCCCAGCAACTACCTTTTTCAGGCAAGGTGTCCAATACAAAAAATGAGATTTTGGCGGGTGCTACCGTTCTTGTTATAGAAACTGCAAAACAAACAACCACCGACGCAGAAGGCAGGTTTGTGGTTAGCCTGGAAAAAGGAAAAAAATATACACTCACGGTTTCTAATACCGGCTATGCCAACAAAACTATTGCAGATATAGAAGTTGTAGATAATCTTGACAACAACTCCATAGAAATTATTTTACAAGACAACGCCAAAACTAATCTCACAGGAGTAACCGTTGTGGCTACGTCTCGCCGCCAGGAAAATACCAATGCGCTTTTGAACTTTCAAAAAAATAATACCGCTTTATCAAGCGGTCTTGCAGCAGATTTCATACGTCGGACACCAGACAAAAACACAGGCGAAGTTTTACGCAGGGTAAGTGGCACCTCTATCCAGGATAATAAATTTGTAATTGTAAGAGGCCTCAGCGATCGCTACAATGCGGCTTTTATTAATGGGGCAGCTTTGCCAAGCAGTGAGCCTGATAAAAAAGCTTTTTCGTTTGATGTAATTCCATCTTCCCTGATAGATAATATTGTGATCAATAAAACGGCTACGCCAGATCTTACTGGTGAGTTTGCTGGCGGGTTGGTGCAAATACAGACAAAAGATATTCCTACATCCAACCAATTGTCTTTTGGAATAAGTTTGGGGTTTAACACGCAGTCTGTTTTTAATAATTTTGTCAGCAACGAAAGAGGTAATACAGATTGGTTGGGTTTTAGTAATAACAGATCAAAGCCTACGGGATACCCTGAAAAGTACGGGGCTTACAATAAATTGGCGCTTACAGAAAAGGTAACAATTTCACAATCACTTGACGATAAAGCATACCAAGAAGTTGCATCTACTGCTGGCCCAATTCAACAATATACTTTAACCTGGGCGAATGTGAAAAAATTTGATAATGGTAGTGCTTTTGGTTCCATTGTCGGACTAACATACCGAAAATCAAAAATGCTGTACACAGCATCGAAAGTATTATTCGAAACTGACCGATCTAGAAACATCTTTGACTACGAAGACCAACAAAACAAATACAGTGTCAACGCCGGGGTAATTGCTAACGTCGCTTGGACTTACAAAAAAAATAAAATTGCTTTCAAAAATTTATTCAATCAGTTGTTGGAGGATAACTATTACAGAAGAATTGGTTCAGTAGAAGAAACGTCCGATCTCATTTTAAGATCATCAGTTCTTAATCAAAGAAGTTTATACTCTACCCAATTAGAAGGTAATCATGAGCTTCCTTTTAAACAAATTAAGTTTAATTGGAATTTAAACTTTGCATATAATAATAAAACCCAGCCCGATCTAAGGGTTCAGAGTTATACCCGGCCTATTACTTCTCCAAACGATTCGTTTGCCATAAACCTCCGTGGCAACAATACCAATCGTTTTTTTAGCGATTTAGAAGACAAAGCTTACGGCTATGTAGCGAATTTTACCATGCCTTTTGAAATGGGATCACATAAGCAGTCTCTTAAAATAGGCGGCTCCGGGTTAGTAAGACTTCGTGATTTTAAAGCGTCGATATTCGGACTCTCCGAGCCTGCAGATGCAGCTTTAAGAACATTGCCTTACAATGAAATTTTCAGGTCGGAAAATATACGTGAGGGAGCTTTTATTCTAACGTCTGATCTTCAGAATCCATCTGATAAATACTATGGTGTTTCAGCGTTAAGTGCGGCGTACGTTATGCTCGATAACAAGCTTTCGGAGAAATTAAGACTAGTTTGGGGTGCCCGCTTTGAGTATTTTGAACAGTTTCTAAAATCAAACGAGCAGGGTACTGAAAAAGCACAAGTAATAAACACTGACAAATTTGATTTTTTGCCTTCTGTTAATTTTACAATAAGTCCTAACAAGAAAACTAATATCAGGTTTGCAGCATCGAGAACTGTTGCCCGGCCAGAGTTCAGAGAGATAGCCTCATTTGCATTTTTTGACTTTGAACAAATTGCATCTACCTCGGGCAATGACACTCTTAAAAGAAGTGCGATAATCAACGGGGATATACGTTATGAATTTTACCCGAAGGCGGGCGAATTGCTGTCTTTTGGGGTATTTTATAAAAATTTTACTGATGCCATTGAACTTCGTTTAAATAGTGCTAGCGTCGGTTTGCGCAGGCAATATGATTTTCAGAATGCTGAGGAGGCAGTGCTATACGGCTTTGAGGCGGAGTTTAGAAAAAGTTTAGCATTTATATCTCCTGCCAAAAGCTGGCTCTCCAAGCTTTATTTTAATGGTAATGTATCATACATTTTTTCTGAAGTAACACTTGGAAATGTTGATGCCTCTAACAATAAACTCCCGGCTACTAACAGACCTCTTCAGGGTCAGTCGCCTTATCTAATTAATGCGGGCTTTCAATACGATGGGGAAAAAGGAACTAACATTTCTTTTTTGTATAATAGAATCGGACAACGTTTGGCGCTGGTAGGTAATGAAACATTCCCAGACATTTACGAAGTACCAAGAGATTTAATTGACTTCCAAATAAGCCAAAAAGTGATGAAACAAAAGGGCGAATTGCGTTTAACGATTGGTGATATCCTCAACCAGCAAGTGGCCTCTTATGTAAACCTCGATTCAAAATCTAATTTCAAAAAAGGAACCGATGATTTTTTTAGCAGCTACAAACCAGGAACGACCATCACAATTGGATTTAATTACAATCTGGATCTTAAAAAATAACAACCTTAAAAATTATAAAACGAAAATTACATTTGTATGAAAAAAATGCTCGCTTTAATGGCCTTTTCAGCAACCTTAGTTGTGGGCTGTGTTAAAGTTGAAATAGATGATTCCTCGTCTACAACCAACAACGGTGGTGGCACGGGTACCGGTGGTACCTTACAGGAGCGCATTATCTCCAGTAAAATAATTACGGGTAATATTAATGAAATTGTAGAGCTGCCTAAAGGGAAGTATACCTTAAAAGGGTACGTGTTCGTGACGGAAAGAGCGACTCTTCGGTTTGCCCCCGGCTCAATAATTCTTAGTGATACTTTGCAAAAAGGCGCCCTCATCGTAGAGAGAAATAGTCGTTTATTTGCAGATGGCACAGCAGCTGAGCCTATTATATTTACGTCTGGAAAGCCTGCAGGAAGGCGTGTTCCTGGCGACTGGGGAGGTATCGTCTTGCTGGGCAATGCTCCTACAAACCGCAGTACTACCCCTACAATTGAGGGTGGAATTAACAGCCAGTACGGCGGATCTGTTGTGGCAGATAATAGCGGTATCTTAAGATATGTACGAATTGAATACGCTGGCATTGCTGCAGATCCCGGATCTGAGATTAATGGATTAACCTGTGGCGGCGTTGGTAGCGGAACCGTTTTGGAAAATATCCAGGTGACGTACGGCAATGATGATGCGTATGAGTTTTTTGGAGGTACGGTGAATGCAAAAAATCTGGTGGCTTTTGCTACTGCTGATGATGATTTTGATTTTGATTTTGGATATGTAGGGCGTATTCAATTTGGAATATCGCTGCGTGATCCTGCTTTTGTAGATGGCGGAGATGCTGGTAATGGCATAGAGTGTGATAATGACGGCAGCGGAACTGCGGCTTTGCCTCGGACACGTCCGGTTTTGAGTAATTTCACTTTATGCGGTGCAAATATGGCTACAACGGGGCCTGCTGCCAATCATAACTTTGCCAACAGATGGCGCCGGTCTACCCAATTCGTATTTCGGAATTCGATTTTGATGGGTTATCCAAAAGGTGGGTTAGTTCTAGAAAGTAATTTGACAGCGCAAAGTTTTTTAAACGATAGCTCAGCATTTCGTCATAATTTAGTTCATGCGGTAGTCGAGCCCTACAAAGTTTCCGGTATTATCGCTCCTACTGTAATCACAGCAGCCGATGTAAAAGCTAAAGCAGAAGGAGTGGACAGTTGTAAAACATACGCCGCTTCTGCAGACATTATGCTGGAGAATGCATTTAACCTAGCCGCACCAAACTTTACCCCTAAAGCGGGAAGTCCTGCTATCGCTCCAAACGCAGCAAGTTTTGTGGGTTTGCCAAACTTTACTATTGTGACATACGCTGGCGCAATTGGTACTTCTAACTGGCTGCAAGGCTGGACAAGTTTTACACCGCAGACGAATGTTTATTAATTGAAGAGAAAAAACTCAATATACAAACCGCTTACTTTTGTAAGCGGTTTTCTTATTTGGAATCACTTATGAAATTTTACCAATTAATTATTAGTTCTTTGCTGCTCCTCTTTGCCGGATGCAATCCTGCAGAGAAAAAACAAACTGGGCCGCGACAAGCGGCTGTAGCCGCAGCAGATCCTGTGGAGGGGTCTTCCATACTTCAATTAGATAAAAGACTACTGGCAGCAGATAGCCTGGTATTTGTTTTTTACAAAGACCCACATGGAAAAGATTCGCTACGCTACACCAGGTATTACACGCAATATTCTTCTACAAATACTGCGTTGATTCGCTCTGTGCTTCAGGCTTTAAATGACTCGACAGAAAGGCTTGAGAGAATAAAAAAATGTCATAGCGAAGGAAAGATTTGGTGTTACCGCAACGGGAACATATTCCAAACCATTTATTTTTCTGCCCACAACAAGGATTGCAGTTTTGTTTATATTATAAAAAACGGCCAGTTTTATTATAGTAAGCTAGCCGGGAATCTTGCTACCAAACTCGCTGAATTAAAAGGGCTTGCCAAAGAGCCAAAGGTGGAGCAACGCTAATTATTGCTTTCTGTAAATGTATTATTGCAACCCCTGTAAGGTAATCTTGAAGCTTAATAATCCAAACTGCCAAAAATTTAATATTAAGTAATTGTTACCAATGCTTAACTTTAGAAGGTCATCGTATACTAGTGAAGGCCTTAGTAACCATATCGTCCCTCTGCGTAATGCTGTTTTTAAATGTTATAAAACTAGCAGCTCAGGCTCCTGCATTTTCCATACAAGTGCCTTATTTTGGAGATACTCTAAAAATTTCTACTCAAAACAATGTGCAGGCAGACCTTCAAATTCCTGTTGATGACCACAACATACAATTGTTTTATGCAGTTCTCAGCCAAACTGATTTTCAACCCATCATAGACAGCCTCGCCAGCTATAAAAGTCGTTACCAGTTAGACGACTGGTTGTTTTATCAACTGGTAAGAAGAACGGCCCAGCAGTTAAGCCCGAAGGGTAAAAACTATGACCGGTATACTTTGTACAAATGGTTTTTGTTGGCGAAGTCTGGCTACAATGCACAACTCGCATTTATAAACGGCAGGCTTCTTTTTTATGTGCAGAGCGACGAGAATATCTATGACGTGCCATTGTTTGAGCAGGAGGGAAAGCAGTTCGTTTGCCTGAACATCCACGACTTTGGTAAAATAGACTTCGCAAAGAACCAGTTGATAAAAGTTGACATTAATATCCCCCAGGCAATCACTCCGTTCTCCTACCGGGTGAGGCAAATTCCGAATTTCAAAAACACAGCATACAGCGAGAAGGAATTAGTATTTAACTACGATGATGTAGAATACCGTTACCAGGTAAAGTTGAGCGAGCAGACGAGTAACATGTTCAACAATTACCCTACGGTAGATTATGAGGCCTACTTTAATATTCCGATGAGCAGTGCCACTTACAGTTCTCTCATACCAGTGCTTCAAAAAAAGCTCAAGGGAATGAAGCAGGCCAAGGGCGTAGATTATTTAATGAATTTTACCCGTCATGCTTTTATGTATGAGTCTGACCAGGAAAATTTTGGCGTAGAAAAAAGGCTTTCACCGGAGCAAACCCTGATGAACGATTTTAGTGACTGCGATGACAGGGTAGCGCTGTTTTATTACCTCGTAAAAGAGATTTACGATTTGCCTATGATCGTGTTGGTTTATCCTTCGCATGTCGCACTTGCCATAG
>JAYTBG010000372.1:0-16710 GCA_043737055.1 Chitinophagaceae bacterium
CAATCCGGCACAATTTGACATTTCGCTTCACTTAAATATTGAAAGTAAATACAGCGTTTTAAAAGAAGTCATTGTGTATAGCAAGACACACCAGGAAGACTCTATTGAAAACAGGCAAACCTATGCAAATGTGTTCCGCTACGAAAAGCCGGGCTTGTCTACTTCTATTACCCCAGGTGGTGGAGCGGGCGCAGATGTAAATGAACTGATAAACATCTTTCGCTTTCGCAGAAACAAAAGACTGAAAGCTTTTCAGCAAAGGCTGGAACTAGAGGAACAAGAAAAATATATAAGCTATCGTTTTAATAAAATTTCTGTTGCAAGAATTACTGGTCTTAGCGGCTCCGCTTTAGACAGCTTTTTAGTATGGTACCGGCCTGATTATGATTTTACGCAGGCCAGCACTGAAATCGAATTCAACCAATATATACTGAACGCCTCCTACCAGTTTAGAAAAATTATGCCTCTCGGCGAAGCCAAAAAGGAAGACTAAGCAAGGATTAGATACCTCGACATTGGTCTTTCATAAAAACGCTTTTTTGTAATTGCCGGCCCAAGTGCCTATCTTTTACCTTGGGAAAAATTCATCCCCAATTAGCCAACTAAATTTTTCGGCAATGAAAAAATTCATCATCTTTTTTACAATAATGCTCAGCATCGGCCTGGTGAAAGCGCAAAGCATTCTTATAAAAAACACGCAGTTAATAGATGTGCGAACCGGCAAGCTGATGCCCGGCTATTCTGTGTTGTTTAAAAACGGCATTATCGAAAAAGTAGGGCCCGCCGCAAAAATAACTGCACCCGATGCCAGCACACAAATTGATGGTAGCGGAAAATATTTAATGCCCGGGATGACCGATGCGCATATCCATTTTTTTCAATCAGGCGGCCTGTATACCCGGCCTGATGCCATCGACCTGAGAAAAAAAAATAGTTATGATAACGAAATAACGTTTGCTAAAAAAAATGCAGCTGACTACCTGAACAGGTATTTGCGGATGGGTATTACTTCGGTAATGGATGTTGGTGGCCCCTTTGCAAATTTTAATGTGCGGGATTCGATAGCTGCTTCTATGCTTTCGCCGAATGTGCTGGTTACAGGCCCGTTATTTTCTATGATAGATGTGCCCGAGCTGGGAAACGACAAACCCATTGTAAAGATCACAACCTTTCAGCAGGCAGATTCTCTCCTTCAAAAAATGCTTCCGCTCAAACCAGACTTTATTAAAATCTGGTACATAACAGGTAACGATCTCCCTGCAGAAAAAAATTTCGAGCTTGTAAAGTACATAGCCGATCAAACACATAAAAACGGGTTGAAACTTGCAGTACACGCCACCGAGCTTAAGACAGCTCAATTTGCAGTAGATGCGGGTGCAGACATCCTGGTGCACAGTATATCAGATGAAATTATTCCTGATGCGTTTGTGAAAATTCTCAAGCAAAAAAATATAACCTACATACCCACCCTTATTGTGGGCACTAATTATTACAGGGTATTTTCCGGGCAACTACGGAACCATCCGCAAGACCTGGCCTGGGCCAATGCCTTTGCATATGGCAGCCTTACAGATGTAGAAGCTATGAAGGAAACAGATTTACCTCCCGTTCTAAAATATTTTAGAAAAACCGGTATGCCGGCTTCTATTAAAACAGAAGATTCTATTAACAGCGTGAATCTAATGAGACTGGTTAGGGCAGGCGTAAACATTGCCGCAGGTACAGATGCCGGTAACATTGGTACGCAACACGCCAGCTCTTACCTGCAAGAACTAGAAGCGATGCAGCAAGCGGGCATGAGCAACGCTGCACTTTTGAAGGCTGCCACTTTAAACCCGGCCATTGGTTTTGGTAAAGAAAAGATCTGGGGCAGTATAGAAAAAGGCAAACAGGCAGACATGGTCTTGCTCACAAAAAATCCTTTAGAGTCTATTAAGCACCTGCAGACAATAGAAATGGTTTTTAAAAATGGGAAAGCGTTGAGGCCCGATTCGATTGTAAGAGAATCACCGGAAGCCATTGTGCAGCGTCAGCTTAATGCCTATAACGCCCGCAACATCGACGCATTCCTGGATACCTATGCCGAGGATATTGAACTGTATGAATACCCCAATAAATTATTGTCTAAAGGAAAAGAAAGTATGCGCAAGGAGTATGGCGGCATGTTTGCAGCACTCCCCAATTTGTATTGTCAAATCGCTCACCGGATTGTTCAGGGCAACACCATCATAGACAAGGAAATAGTACGCATAGGTAAAGAGCAAATTGAAGCAGTGGCAATTTATGAAGTAGCCAATGGGAAGATTAAAAAAGTTACGTTTATTCAATAGGTACAACTAGCTTTAATTTATTTTTTAAAGACAAGCACACCCCTCCATAACCATGAGAAAAATAATGTTCGTTTTGCTCTTCCTGCCCCTGCAACCGAAAGCGCAAAGTTTTACCAGTGCAGAAATAAGTAGTTGGAAACAACAAGCCTCGCAGGTAAACATCATCAGGGATAACTGGGGCATCCCCCATATTTATGGAAAGACAGATGCAGATGCTGTGTTCGGATTATTGTATGCACAGTGCGAAGATGATTTTAAAAGAGTAGAGATGAACTACATTGAAAAGCTCGGACGACTTGCGGAAGTAAATGGGGAGAAAGACATCTACAACGATCTCTACTTACGGTTATTGATTGACAGCAACGATGCAATGGCAGACCTTAAGAAAGCTCCAGCCTGGCTCAAAAAATTATTACATGCTTATGCGGATGGGATTAACTATTGGCTGCATAAAAATCCAACTGTGAAGCCAGCACTGCTGCAGCGCTTTGAACCCTGGTATCCTTTGCTGTGGACGGATGGCAGCATCGGCGCAATTAGCACCGGCGGCATTAGTGAGGAAGAAGTAAAGAATTTTTACAGTGGCAATAATAGTGCTACCACGTATAATCCTAAAAAATTCGAAGAGATCAGCACAGGTTCAAATGGCTTCGCAGTTGGACCTACAAAAACTGCCAGTGGTAAAGCGATCCTTTACATTAACCCACATGTTACTTTTTATTTTCGTCCCGAAGTGCATATGGTAAGCGAAGAAGGTTTAAACGCCTACGGTGCTGTAACCTGGGGCCAGTTTTTTATTTACCAGGGTTTTAATGAGCATTGCGGATGGATGCATACCAGCAACAACGTGGATGTGGCAGATATGTATACTGAAAAAATTAGGCCTGCTAAACAAGGATGGGAGTATGAATACAACAAGCAGGTGAAAAAAGTGGTTACTAAAAAAATAGACATTCGTTATAAAAATGCTGGTAGCATTTCTACTAAAAAGATAACTGGCTTATATACTTTACATGGGCCGGTTATGGCCAGGCGAAATGGTGAGTACCTCAGCGTACAATCCAGCAACAGGATGATGAACGGCTTGATACAAAGCTGGCAGCGCACCAAGGCAAAGGGACTTGAAGATTATACTAAAACGATGGCGCTCCGGGGCAACACCAGCAACAGCACCGTTTTTGCAGACAGCAAGGGAAACATTGCCTACTGGCATGGAAACTATATTCCCATCAGGGATAAAAAATACAATTGGAGTCAACCCGTAGATGGCAGCATCTTGCAAACAAACTGGAAAGGCCTGCATGACGTAAAAGATATTGTGCAGGTGATAAACCCAGCCACGGCCTGGATTCAAAACTGCAACTCTACTCCCTACAGCGTAAGCGGCAGCAGCAGTCCGCAAAGAAAAGATTATCCCAATTACATGGCACCCGATGGTGAAAATTTTAGAGGCTTAAATGCTGCAAGGGTTTTAAAAGATGAAAACAAATTTGATTTAGACAAAATGATAGCAGCAGGTTATGATACGTACCTCGCAGCTTTTGAAGTACTTGTTCCTTCACTGGTAAAGGCCTACGAAAAAAATAATGGTGCGACAGACAATGCCTATCAGTTGTTGGCTGAACCCATAGCACTGTTGAAGAATTGGGATTATCGTGTGAGCGAATATTCCATTGCTACAACGCTTGCGGTAGAGTGGGCGCAACTCTTAAACGCAGATATCAGGAAGGTGTACATAGATGAAGAGGAACCAGACCAGGTAGCTTTTACAAAGAACTTTGCGGCTACTGCCACTGCCCAGGAATTACTCACACCCATGCTCAAAGTGGTTAATGATCTTCAATCAAAGCACAATACATGGCAGGTAGCTTGGGGAAGCATCAACCGTTATCAACGAATTAGTAGCGATCTGAACCAAAGGTATGATGACACAAAAGAAAGTTTTCCTGTACCCTTTGCCTCTGCATTATGGGGCATGCTGCCTTCTTACAACAGCCGCTATTTTGCGGGTACGCAAAAACGTTATGGCGTAAGCGGCAACAGTTTTGTTTGCGCTGTAGAATTTGGGGAAAAAGTAAAAGCCAAATCACTCCTTGCCGGCGGAAACAGCGGTAACCCACAGTCTAAACATTTTACAGACCAGTTATTGATGTACACAAAGGGCCAATTTAAAGACGTGTTGTTTTATAAAGAGGATGTAATAAAAAATAAAGAAAAAGAATATCACCCCGGAGAGTAAAAATTTATGAAAAGAATTTTCGCACTAAGTCTTGCTGTGTTACTTGTAAAAAGCCCGTTTGCCCAATTTGATGTAATTATCCGCAATGGAAAAGTTATGGATGGTACGGGCAACAGTTGGTACCATGCAGATATAGCCGTTAAAGACGGAAAAATAATTTCTATCAAAAAAAATATTACCGGGCCATCTGCAAAAATTATTGATGCCACAGGCTTGATTGTAGCACCTGGCTTTATTGATGTGCACACGCATATTGAAGGTGACGAAGCCAAAACGCCTACAGCAGATAATTTTATTTATGATGGCGTAACTACTGTAATTGCCGGCAATTGCGGTGCATCTAATATTGATATTGGAAACTACCTACGCTGGATTGACTCTTTACAACTCTCCGTAAATGTGGCCAGCTTAATAGGCCACAATGATGTGCGCAAAGCAGTAATGGGCCGGGCCAACCGGGATGCAAGCGAACATGAATTAATACAGATGGAAAACCTTGTAGATAAAGCTATGAAAGATGGTGCCGTAGGTTTGTCAACCGGCTTAATTTATATACCGGGTACTTATACCAAAACGCCTGAGATAATTCGGCTGGCAAAAGTGGCTGCAAAATACAATGGCATTTATGCAAGCCATATGAGAGATGAGGGCGATAGTATTAGACAAGCTATTGAAGAAGCGCTGGCCGTTGGCAGAGGCGCAAACATTCCTGTAGAGATCTCTCACTTTAAATTAAGCGGTCAGCAAAATTGGGGGAGAAGCAACGAAACGTTGGCTATGATCATTGCAGCAAGAAAAGAAGGGTTGGATGTAACCATCGATCAATACCCTTACACCGCAAGCAGCACTTCATTAAGCACTTTATTGCCAGATGAGATATTAGCAGACGGGCAGGACTCTATAACAGCCAGACTAGGCAGGCCTGAAATAAAAAAACAAGTAACGGCTTACATTATAAAAAAATTAAAGAACCGCAAACTGAAACACCTCAGTTATGCAGTAGTAGCTTACTACAAAGCTGATACTACCTTAAACGGAAAAAGTATTGAAGCAATTAACTTACTAAAAGGTAGAAAACACCATGCAAAGGAAGAAGCAGCAACGGTGATGGAAATGATGATACAGGGTGGAGCAAGTATGGTTTTTCATGGGATGAGTGAGAATGATGTGCAGCAAATAATGAGATACCCGTTTAATATGTTTGCAAGTGACGCCAGCATACGGGCTTTTGGTGTGGGCGCCCCACACCCCCGCGGATATGGCACCAATGCCAGGGTGCTGGGCAGATATGTGAGAGAACAAAAAATAATTTCTTTAGAAGAAGCTATACGAAGAATGACCTCTTTGCCGGCACAAAAATTTCAATTAAAAAATATTGGAATTTTAAGAGAAGGCATGAATGCAGACATGGTTGTATTTGATGAGCAGGAAGTAACAGACAAATCGACGTTTGAAAACCCACATCAGTATACGACTGGTTTTAAATTTGTTTTAGTGAATGGGAAATTGATTTTGGAAAATGGATTGCATACGGGTGTGAGGAGCGGTAAAAGTCTGTATCATTGAAGAATAAAGTTCCTTTTGGTTCATAACTATTACATCCGGAAGTTTTTGTGCAACTGTATTTGCCCACGAGATAAAAGAAAGATCAAAGGTCTGGCTGCAGGCATGAGCTGAAAAATATCTTTATACAAACAAAGCTTCAAATAAAGCCAGTTGCACTGCTCCTACATAAGACGGCCTGAGCCAGAGAATAGTCTCCTAACCCTTGCACGATCTGGGGCAATTGCAGGCCAATTAAAATAAACACCAGGCCGTTTAGTAAAAAGGTAAACGTTGCCCAAAAGAGTAGGCTTGTATTCTTGTACCGTATAAAAAAAGTAAATTAGATCGCTGGCTTAAAAAAACAGGTTCTCTTGAATCATATTCCCAAAATTAATGGATTCGGAAATATTAAATTTCGCATCGCATAAAACCAAAGCGCCGCAATGCATTAAAAGGATGTGTGAAGATTCGAAAGAAAAAGGAACTTATCGGGAGATTAAACTATCTTGATGCTTGTCCCTGAATTCCAAAAATTACTTTCGGATAAAAACGTGGGAGAGTTTTAGTAACGTTTAGTTACAAGTCTTTCGCAGGTATTTTTTTGATCTTGCCATTTTTATCTGAGATAGCGAGGTAAGAATTTTTGGCCTTGGTTTCGGCAATGAGGTTTTGGATAGCTTTATCTAAAGCAACTTTTATTTTGCCACTAAGATCTTCTCTTTTCAGTATGCCTTTCATGGTTTGATTATGTTGTTATAGATTTCGAAATTACTAATTTCCGGTAACCTGAAACATTCTTAGCAATTACTTCATAGGTTCGGCCAGAATTATCATATAGATACCAATCGGCGGCAAGTGATGCATATTTTACAAAATTATGTAACCCCTTGCTTTGCTATATCTTCTCTTTATCACTTCTTCGGGAATATTATGGCCACCCTTACTTACTCTCAATGCCACCCTCTTCTTTGCCAGCTCCACATTGTTTAGATACACAAAGAAAAAGTAAAGTCATACCCCACATTTTTTGCATGTTTAACAAACTGGATATACAAAGTTCCTGAAAGTGTTGTTTCAAAAGCAAAACTTTTATTATCCTTAATTAACTGTCTTATTCTTTCCAACATAATTCTTCCTGCTTGAAATGCTACTCCCTCCACCTTAAAGGGTGATAACCCTTTTGCAATCTCATCTGCATTTACAAACTCAACAGTCTTAAAAACCTCAGGCAACAGATTGTATGCTGCGGTCGTTTTTCCTGCACCGTTACATCCAGCTATGATGAATAAATCTGGCATTGAAATTTTTAAAATAACATGGGTAGTTTACCGCCTCAATATCCCATCAACAGCTCTATACTCTCTGCTAATTTGCTATAAGCCATAAAGTTTTTTTCCAGTTCAATGTTGAAAGGAATGGGCGTATCCATGCTCGCACAACGCTTTACCGGTGCATCTAATTTATCGAAACAATGCTCTGCTATCCATGCCGCAATTTCGCCACCAATGCCGCCGGTTAAATTGTCTTCGTGCAGTATGAGCACTTTGCCTGTTCTGCTCACGGCATCCCTGATGGCATTATAATCCAGCGGCAGCAGCGTCCTTAGATCCAGGATATCTAGAGAAATATTTTTATCGTTTTCAGCATATTCCAATGCCCAATGCACACCTGCACCGTAAGTAATCACTGAGATATCTTCGCCGGCTTGCACATGGCGGGCTTTGCCAATTTCTATTTCGTAATATTCCTCTGGTACTAGTCCGCTGATGCTTCGATACAAGGCTTTGTGCTCAAAGTACATCACCGGGTTGGGGTCATTGATGGCTGCTATGAGCAAACCTTTTGCATCTATGGGAGACGAAGGATAAACAACTTTCAATCCCGGGGTGTGTGCAAACCAGGCTTCATTGCTTTGGCTATGAAAGGGACCGGCACCCACGCCGCCGCCAGTAGGCATGCGAATAACTACATCTGCATTTTGGCCCCAGCGGTAGTGAATTTTTGCCAGGTTGTTGATGATCTGGTTGAAGCCAACCGTTGCAAAATCTGCAAACTGCATTTCCATCATTGCCTTAAAGCCTTCAAGGCTTAGGCCTAATGCGGCTCCCACAATAGCGCTCTCGCATAGCGGCGTATTGCGCACCCTTGCCTTGCCGAAAAGCTCTAGAAAACCTTCCGTTACTTTAAATGCCCCGCCATAGGCTGCAATATCCTGCCCCATTAAAATAAGGTTAGGATGCTTTTCCATCGACTGCCGTAAGGCATCGGAAATGGCGCCAATAAACTTTTTCTCCAAACCGGCCGAGAGATATGCAGCCTGGCTGTTGTCCAGCGTGTGTTCCGCTACGTTAGTTGCCGCATATACATCTGCCAACTCCACGTTGCTGTTTACTGTAATGCTGCCGGTTTCAAAAGCAACTTTGAGTTCGCTCTCTATATGCGACTTTATTTCAGCCCGTACTTCCTCCACTTCTTGCACTGTATAAACTTTTTCCTTCAACAACCAATCTTCATAATTTTTGATGGGATCTTTTGCCTGCCATTCTTCAAAGAGTTGTGCAGGTACATATTTTACACCACTTGCTTCTTCATGCCCACGCATACGAAAAGTCATACACTCTACCAGGTAAGGTTTTTGGTTACGGATGCAATAATCCCGAACGCCTTTGATGGTATCATATACTTCCAAAATATTGTTGCCATCAATGCGCACGCCTTCCATGCCATACCCCGCAGCTTTATCAACAAGGCTCTTGCAGCGGTACTGCTCATTTACCGGCGTGCTCAGTCCGTAGCCATTATTTTCTATGATAAATATTACGGGCAAATCCCACACGGCGGCAGTATTCAATGCTTCGTGAAAGTCGCCTTCACTTGTGCCGCCATCGCCGCTAAAAGCAACCGCTACTTTATCTTCTTTGCGAAGTTTGTGGGCCAGCGCCACGCCATCTGCAATGGCTAGCTGGGGGCCAAGGTGAGAGATCATACCACAGATGTGATGCTCCTTACTGCCGAAATGAAAACTTCTTTCCCGCCCTTTGCTATAACCTTCTTTGTTACCTTGCCATTGCATAAACAATTTGCTCAGTGGCATATGGCGACCTGTGAAAACGCCCAGATTACGATGCAATGGCATGATCCATTCGTCTTGCGCTAATGCTGCTGTAACCCCGACCGAAATGGCCTCTTGCCCAATGCCGCTGAACCATTTGCTTATCTTACCTTGTCGCAACAACACCAGCATTTTTTCTTCTATCATCCTGGGCAAAAGGATGGCCTTGTATAAATCTTTAAGCTGAGTAGCAGATAAGTCTTTGGGAGAAAATTGCATTTTTACAGATTCAACTTTATACGTGAAACAAACGGGTCAGATAGAATGACGACCGCATTTTTTTAACCAGATCACATGCATCAATCTTTTTTGGAAAGCAGGGACTGTGCAATGGAAGATACCACAGAAAGTATAAGACTAAAAATGAGTGCCCACCAGAAGCCTTTGATCGTAACACCATCCATCAGTTTATCTGCCAACAAAATGATAAGGGCATTAATTACAAATAAAAACAAGCCGAGTGTTACTATTGTGATAGGGAATGTTAGAACAAGAAGAATTGGTTTTACAAAAGTGTTGAGCAGCGCCAAAACAATTGCCAGTATAATGGCATCTGTAAACTTTGGGATTTGTACTCCGTCTAAAACCATGGAAAGGCCGTAAGCAACGGCGGCAGTAATTAGCAGGCGAATGATGAAGTTCATAAAGATTGATTTGATGATTTGGTAATTTGATCCGATAGCTATCGGATTTAATAATTTCAAAAACGCTAACTTACCCCTCGGGTTTTTCACCTTCATACCGCTAGCGGGCTTTCACTTTTGAATAACCCTCTCAACGGCGTTCAGGCCATCGGGCTTTCACTTTTGACTTTTGACTTTTTCAAACCTCCTCACTCTAAAAATCAATAAACCACCAGCTCATAAAAATCTTCCGGCTTCAGGTATTTGTTAGACAATTCCATTAACTCCTCTGCCGTAACAGTTTGAATTGCTTTCACTGAATCGTAAAAATAGTTTTCATCCAGGTCATTTAAAATAATATTCTTCCATTTTGCCATTATGTGAAACGGTCCGTCTAAATCGCCGAGGATGCTGCCCATCATGTAATTTTGGACAAGAAGGAGTTCTTCTTCATCTACCAGCTCTTCCCTTAGTATTTTCATTTCTTTGTACACTTCATCTATGGTGGCCTCGCATACGTCTTTGCCAGCTTCGGTGCTGATCATCCAGGCACTTTGCTGAATATGATTTTGCAGGTAGCTGTGAATGCCGTAGGTATAACCTTTCTCTTCCCGGATATTACTCATGAGCCGGCTACCAAAAAACCCACCGAAAATATTATTAAGTAATACCACTTTTTTAAAATCCGGATGATGCCTGTTTGGGAACGGTTGGGCTATGCGAATAGCTCCCTGCACAGCATTCACATCATTGTCAACCCTGAACTTTTTCTCAGAAGCTGGCGCCGTTTTTATCACCGAAGTTTTGAAAACTGGCTTGCTTAAACCTAGCTTACCAAAAAAGCTGTTCAGTAATTGCTGCAGGTTTGCCGGCAACTTACCCGATACAAAAATAGCACACTGACCGGTTTGATAGTAGCGTGCATAAAAATCTCTTAACTCATCGGTTGTGATGGCATCAATATCTTCGGCCCTCGTGTATTTTCCGTAAGGGTGCTGCTCGCCGTACAGGTAGCTGTCTATTAAACGTCCCGCAATGAACTCAGGCTTTTGCAGGTTGACCGCCAGGCGCTGTTTGCTATTTTGTTTAAATATCTCGAGCTCTATTTCAGGAAAGATAGACTCTGCCAACATCTCATTCATCACAGGCAAAAGTGGCTCAAGATGTTTGGTAAGTGTATGCAGTGTGAGTGTGGCTGTTTCGTTGTAGCAGGTGCGGTTGCAGTAAGCGCCGTAATATTCAAACGCTTCATTCAACTCAAGAGCCGTTTTGTTTACTGTGCCATTCTTCAACATAAAGTTGGTAGCTGCAGCTACGCCTTGTTTATTCTCAAACCAGTTGCCGGCGTACAACACCAATTCTATTTGTATCACATCCTGTGCACCTGCATCAATGCTGTACACAGGTACGCCATTGTCAAGTGAAAAAAAATCGTAAGGTTTCAGTTTTAAGTTGAAGTTTACCGCATCGGTTATTGCTGGTGCTATCTTTCTGTTCATTTGTTGGGTTGAGTGTTGGATAAATAATGCAGGGTGCTACAATTGGTCTCGTCAAAAATAATCCTGCTTTGCAAAGCAATTTGCTCTGCGGTTACAGCCCTATATTTATCCAGCTCCTTGTTCATCAATTGTGCGTCGCCCAGCAGTTCATACATGGCAATGCTGGCAGCACGGTTCATCACGCCCATGTCTTCAAAGGCCATGGCGCTTTCTGTTTTATTCTTTACTTTTTCAAGCTCTGTTTCGGTCACCCCGTCTTGTTGCAATTTGTTCAATTCTTCCATCACGGCAGCTTCTGCCAGCTTTATATCTACGCCTGTAACCAGCTTGCCTTCTATAACCATTATACCCGCATCGGTACTTCCCATGTGAGAGCAATCAATGCTGCTGAACAATTGCCTTTCTTTTACGAGGCTTTGGTATAAACGGGAAGATCCGCCACCACTAAGTATATCGGAGATGAGATCCGCAATATAGTACCGGTCGTCTGTGCGTGGATAAATGTGCCAGCATTTATACAATGCATCCAATGGCACATCTGCGTTCACTTCTAAAAAGCGGGGTTCGGTTTGTTTAGGCTCTGCAGGAAGATCCCTGTCGTATTTATTACCGGCGGGTATAGGGCCAAACCATTTTTCTGCCAGAGCTTTTACTTGTTCCACTTCTACATTACCTGCCACCACTAATACCGCATTTGCCGGTGTGTAGTGCTTGTTAAAAAATGCTTTTACATCTTCTAAAGTTGCATCTTCAATGTGTTTCAGTTCTTTTCCTATCGTCATCCACCTGTACGGGTGGGTGGTGTAAACCAACTCCCGCAGCTTATGCCATACATCACCATAAGGCTTGTTGATATAGTGCTCTTTAAATTCTTCGCACACTACTTTGCGTTGTACTTCCAGACTTTTCTTGCTAAATGCAAGACTTATCATACGATCGCTCTCCAGCCAGAAAGCAGTTTCAATATTTTCTGCTGGTAATTGGCAATAATAATTGGTGAGGTCGTTAGTGGTGTAAGCATTGTTTTCCCCGCCGGCCAGTTGCAACGGTTCGTCATAAATAGGAATGTTGATGCTGCCACCAAACATGAGGTGTTCAAATAAATGTGCAAACCCTGTTTTATCTGCCATTTCATCCCGGGCTCCTACGTCGTACAAAACGTTTACCACAGCCATGGGCGTGCTTTTATCTTCGTGCACCAACACCCTAAGTCCATTGTTTAATGTGAATCTTTCAAATTGAATCATGCCGCAAATTTAAGCCAAGTAGTTGTGAGGAAATCATTATTTTTTCGACGCAAACATGGTCAGAGGATAGTACCTGTTTTTAAATTTAATTGGAGAAGTTCTCCGTTCCGTAGTACAACTATTTTTACTTTTTGATTGGGCACCTGTAAGAGATTTTTGTACTGTTGAATGTTTTGGGTGAGGTTATTGCCTACACCAAAAATTTCATCGCCAATTTTTAAACCGGCTTTATCTGCCGGCGACCCGGCGATGATATCTTCTATCATAATTTTACCATCGAGGTAATAAATTCCAAGGCCGGTATACGTATAATCAAAGAGCTCTCTAAAATGAGTGTTAGGCAGAAGATGTATTTCCCGCTGTCCATAGTTGAACGTCATGTTAAACCTTCTTAATAGCTCATTGCCCAAAAGCCCGCCGGCAAAGGGATATGAAATAACATTGTAATCATCTTTGTACAAGTAAGTGGGCACATTGTGAAACCTGTAGGGACCCAACTTTAATTCTTTGATCACCGTTAGCCGCATCTGCACCCGGCCGGCCATTCCCTCTGCCTGCGTGAGGCGTGGCTTCCGTTTTTTCAGAAGAATACTACTATCTTTTGCAAAGCGATCGCTCATTAAAAAACAAAGGCCAGCACCTGTGTCAAAGTAAAAGTGATGATTAAGTTTGCGGCCATCCCTGATTTGCGCATATTGAATGGGGAGCGAAGTAAACGCAGGACGAAGGATGTGTCCGCCGCTGGCATACTGCATTTTGCCGGGTGTGTACACCTCGATCAGATGTGTATCAAAATTAATATGCACGATATAGCGGCTAAAAAAACTGTACCCGATAATGCCATCAATTTTTTCTCCATACACGCTGGTTAGAACTTCGTAGTTGTTGATGTGAAAATTGAGTGAGTCTAATTTAAAACCAGGGAAGTGCAACGTTTTACCAAAAATGAAGGAGACTTTTCTTTTACCCCCAATGCCGGTAATGGTGGTGTCAGACTTTTTGCCCACCAGGCTGTAAGTGTCACAGGTGGTACTGTCCAGCGAAATACCTCCGCTGCCGGTATCTAGAATAAAATTAAAACTGTCTTTAAGATTTTCGAAGGTGGCTCTTACAATCATAACTCCGCCGCTGTATTGTTTAAACGGAAAACGGGTCATGAGCTTTGGTGGTGGACCAGAAATAATCTCCTGCCCGCTTGAAAATAGTGGAAAAAGAAAAATAGCAAAGAGAATTTTCTTTAATATCATAGCGCATAGAAATATACAACCTAATGGGTGTAATTTTGTTTATTGTTATATGAATGGCTGGCAACTGTTTGGCAACAATGCAATTTTATACTATGATGGATGTAGCAAGCTTATACAAAAAGGCCCTGGCCTTCGAATTCCTAACTGTAGAAGAAGGCGTTTTTTTATTTGAAAACGCTGCTCTCACAGAACTCATGTTTGTAGCCAATGAACTGAGAAAAATACAAGTACCGCACGGAAGAGTGACCTGGCAAATAGACAGGAACGTAAATACCACAAACGTATGCATAGCCAATTGTAAGTTTTGTAATTTTTACCGCATACCAGGCCATGAAGAGGCTTACATAACAGACATAGAAACTTACAAAAGGAAGATTGAAGAGACAATCAGATTTGGTGGAGATCAGCTTCTGCTCCAGGGTGGCCACCACCCTGAACTCGGCCTGTCTTTTTATGTGAACCTTTTTAAAGAATTAAAAAGCCTTTACCCTAATATAAAACTGCACACGCTGGGCCCGCCAGAAATAGCGCACATTACCAAGCTGGAAAAAAGTACCCACCGGGAAGTGTTGCTAGCGCTCAAAGAAGCTGGCATGGATAGCCTGCCTGGGGCGGGTGCAGAAATACTAACGGATAGGGTTAGACGGCTTATTAGCAAAGGAAAATGTGGTGCACAGGAGTGGCTGGACATTATGCATGAGGCACATAAGCTGGACATCACTACTTCGGCTACTATGATGTTTGGCCACGTAGAAACGTTGCAGGAACGCTTTGAGCACCTCGTAAAAATAAGGGAAGTGCAAAGCCGCAAACCCGCCGATGCCAAAGGCTTTTTAGCATTTATTCCCTGGACGTTTCAGGATGCCGATACGTTGCTTGCCCGCATCAGGGGAGTACATAACCTTACTACTTCAGAAGAATACATGCGCATGATTGCGCTTAGTCGCATTATGTTGCCGAACGTACTAAACATCCAGGCAAGCTGGCTGACTGTGGGCAAAGAGGTTGCACAACTTTGTTTAAATGGCGGTGCCAACGACTTTGGAAGTATCATGATTGAAGAGAATGTAGTAAGTGCGGCCGGTGCCCCACACCGGTTTACCGCAAACAGCATACAGTCTGCTATCAGGGAGGCAGGTTTTGAGCCACAACTGCGCAACCAACAGTACGGCTGGAGAGATCTCCCGGTTATGGAAGAACAGGTAATTGATTATTAAAAACAAAACAGCACTGGTATCTGCAAATCATGCATTAGCAATCTGCCACTCATACAAAATACAAGAAACAACTAAGTAATTACAATAACTTGTAGCTCAATCACCATTAAAAATATAAGTATGAAAAAAGTATTGTCAATTGCTTTGATGGCAGGTGTCCTTTTTGCAGGAACTGCTGCCCATGCGCAAGAAAAAAAGAAACCGGCTAGTCCGCCAATGAGCGTAACCCAAACGTTGAAATCTGGTGCAGTAATTAGCATAAACTATAGCCAGCCATCAGTAAAAGGGAGAACAATTGGTAAAGACCTTGAACCTAAAACAGGCCAGGTATGGAGAGCAGGTGCAAACGATGCCACTGTTTTTGAAACCAGTAAAAACATCACTATCGATGGGAAGGCATTGCCAGCAGGAAAGTACAGCCTGTTCGTAATTTCCGGCACTGATAAATGGACCATTATTTTTAATAAGACCTGGAAACAATGGGGTGCTTATGACTACAAAACCGCTGAAGATGCATTGCGTATAATGGTTAAACCAGGCAAAGCAAAACCATTTGCAGAAAGCCTCACTTATAATGTCGAAAAAAATGGCGAAGTAGAGTTGCTATGGGGCGACTATGAAATTTCGTTTAAGGCAAAGTAATTTGTACTTAACATTTGTTGCCTGTTTGGCGGATATTTTTTGTACACACAGTCAGGCTTAGCGCATTTGTAAAAAGTATAATACAATTTTTGGCATGGTTCTTTTACATTGCGCTTCAAACAAAAACTTAAACGTATGAAAATCTTTTTCCCTGCATTGGCTGCATCTCTAGTAATGTTTGCCAGTTGCGACAACGACAAGAAAGTTGAAACCGAAACCAGCAGCAACACCACTAAAACCGAAGTGCCTATTGCAACGGTTGCCGATGTGGCAAAAACAGAAGGTAAAACAACTGTTGTTGCCATTGCAGATGTTCCAGATTCAGTAAGGAAATCTTTTGAAATAAAATACCCAAGAGTTGAAAGGGCTGAATGGGTACGCTACGAACCTATTGAAAGTGACGACCTTGACATGGATGACAATTACTATTATGTGCGTTACAACACAAGCGGTGCAGACTATACTTCCTGGTATAACAACAGAGGCGAATGGGTAAAAACGTCCACAAAAATAGAAGGCAATGCTAACCTACCGGATGCTGTAAATCAAACGATAAACTCACAATACCCTGGCTATACCATTGTAGAGATAGATAAAGAAAATGATAAGAACACGGACATGTTTGAAATTGAATTAAAGAAAGGCGAGGAAAAAGTAAAGGTGAAGATCTTGCCTGATGGCAGCGTTTTTAAAAGGAAAAAAACGAACTAGATCAAATAAAATTTGAATAAAAAAGTGCCCGCAAGAGCGGGCACTTTTGTGTTTTGTTGGTAGCAATATTTTGTTCGAAAAGGAAAGGCCATCCGAAAAAAGACAAGATCAATTTTGCAGATGTTGGACCAGCTAGTTTATTTACTACCCAAAAGATGAATATTAATGTAACCTAAGCTACGCAGCTACTATTTTATAGGGCAGCAGCACCAGCCTCAGCTACTGCATGGTCGTTTTTCACCGTGCTGCCGCTTACACCGATAGCGCCTCTCACTTCTCCCGACGCATTTTTTACTGG
>JAYTBG010000373.1:0-7431 GCA_043737055.1 Chitinophagaceae bacterium
GTAGAATATCGGCAGACAGTCTGGATGCAAAGATTAAGTACCTAATGAAAGTTGCTAACGTTTCAGGTGCCGCGGTCTCGGTTTTTACCAACAACAAACCGGTATTTATAAAAACGTACGGCCTTGCCAATGTGCCGAAGAACATTCCTTTGCAAGCATCGTCTGTAATGTATGCTGCATCTTTTGCTAAAGCAGTATTTGGCTATATCGCCATGCAGTTTGTTCAGGAAAAAGTGATTGACCTTGACAAACCACTTGTTGAATATTTAAGCAAGCCATTGCCAGATTATAAAATTGAGGGTTGGCGTCGTGGTTACCATGACCTGAAAGATGATGAACGAATCAAAAAAATAACTGCCCGAATGTGCCTGACACACACCACCGGTTTTCCTAATTGGCGTTGGTTTGAAGCTGATAAAAAACTAAAATTTAAGTTTGACCCTGGCACCCGCTACAATTACTCAGGAGAAGGGCTTTATTTGTTGCAGTTTGTGATAGAGCAGGTTACGGGAAAAGACTTTGAAACCATATCGCAGGAAAGGGTTTTTAAACCGTTGGGTATGACCAACAGCAGCCAGGTTTGGAAAAGCAGGTTCGATTCAAATATTTGTTATGGTCACAATGCAACCGGCGAACCCTACGAATTAATGAAGTGGAAAGAGGCAAGCGCAGGAGGTTCTATGAGTACGACTTTGGAAGACTATACAAAATTCTTCACCGCTTTAATAAGTAGCAAAGGACTTTCTAAAAGTAGTTTTAAAGCCATGACGAGCAGGCAGGTGAATATCAGATCAAGAAGCCAGTTTGGTCCACTTGCCAGGGTAGATAGTACAGACAATGATGCCATCCAATTGCGTTATGGTTCAGCAGTCGGCGTTTTTAAAACCCCCTACGGCGGGGCATTTTTTAAAGAAGGCCATGATGAGGGTTGGGAGCATTATTCCATTTGCTTTCCCGACAAAAAAATAGCTATTGTAATTATGACAAACAACGACAATGGAGAAAGTATTTTTAAAGAACTCCTGGCATATGCAATCGGGGACACATATACTCCATGGCGTTGGGAAAATTATATACCGTATGATAATAAAAATTAATTGTCACTAATATAAGATCGTTGCCTTGGGATTTTACGGCTTTACCGCTCTTATCATCAAGGCTACCATGTTACAATTTTCGATGTAGCTGCTGTAGTTAATTTTCTGGTAGGTATCTGTGGTTTGATGATAATCTGCATGATCTTCTACGCCTATGTATAAAAACGGGATACCCTTTTGATTGAACGCAGAATGATCACTTGCATTCGTCCAGTCGTTGCCACGTGAACCTTCATCGTGGCCCATGAGCAATTTCACATTCACCTTGCTTTGCACTTCATCAATTACGTATTTAAAAGAAGGATTCTTTTTAATACCACAAGCAAATATTTCATTACGGTCGCTACGGGCAATCATATCCAGGTTTACATTCAACTTTACAGATGCCAGCCGGTTTGTAGTTTGCAGGTATTGAACGAAATTATAAGCTCCTTCGAGCCCCGTTTCTTCTTTATCTAATGCTACAAAAATAATAGAATAAGGATGCGGCTTGTTTTTAAAATATGCTGCAAGTGCCAGCAGGCAGGCCACGCTACTGGCATTGTCATCAGCTCCATAATATATTTCGCCATTGGCGTTTTTGCCTAGGTGGTCATAATGTGCGGTGACAACGATAAACTTATCCGGGTAAAGCGCTCCTTTAACCCAACCCGCAATATTAATACCACGGGGATTGGCAGTTGCTAAAAATGTTGTGGTAAGCGAATTGTCCAGGCTGTCTACCCCGGCGCTACGCATCTTTGCAACAATCCTCTCAACAGCTGTTGCATGGCCGGCTGAACCGGGCAATCTGCCTTCACAAACATCCGATGCCATGAATTCCAGATCCCGGATGACCTGCAAGCTATCTATTAGCCTGGTTGGCGTTGCCCAGGGTTTTGTAGCTAAAGTCGCACGCTGTTCGCTAAGTGAGGGATAAGGTAAAATGTCAACCGCTTTTACATCGGTTTTGTTACAACTGACTATAACGGTTACGAACAGCAGCAGAGCAGTGCAAAGAATTATGGCATATTTCATGGTTTATAAAATTATTGGATTAATCCAAATATGACACGTTAAAATTACATTGATTAAAATTTAGAGCCGAGACTGTAGATTGCTTTTAATAATAAAATTCAAAATTGTTCGCTTGGTAGCGTGGCGGCTTTTAATTGCAGTAATAGATTTAAGTACACGGAATGTTTGGGTGAAGTAGGAGAATCGCTGAATTTTAAATGTTAACTTCAATCGTGTATTTCACTTTTGCGACGTAAAAACTATTTAACGAATTTTGCAAAATTATTCCTCAAGCTCTTTATCCAGCATCATTTCCAGTTTTGACAAACACCATTTTATGGCCTTGCCTCAAATTCTGTCCATTACTAATTATAACTCCATTGCTCATGACAAAATTTATCTTTCTGTTGTTATTTCCACTTGTTTCCCTATCTCAAAACATGCATGACAATTATCCGGAGTACAAAGGCAATGATTTAGGCGTAAACTATTCTCCCAAACAAACCCTGTTTAAAATATGGGCCCCCACTGCTGCTGCGGTAAGGTTACATTTATACAAGGAGGGCGCCGGCGGCAAAGCCATGAAAACAGTGCAGATGACCCGGAAAAAACAAGGCACATGGCAGGCCAACATAGCGAGGGATCTCAAGAATGTATATTATACCTTTCAAATACAGTACGATGGCAAATGGCTGGGAGAAACTCCCGATATTGAGGCGAAGGCAGTAGGTGTAAATGGTGAAAGAGGAATGGTACTAAACATGCGGGAGACAAACCCTGCCGGCTGGAACAATGATCAAAAACCTCCGCTGAAAAATTTTACAGACATCATCTTGTACGAATCTCATATCCGGGATCTGTCTATCAGCAGGAATTCTGGCATAAAACAAAAAGGAAAATACTTAGGACTGGTGGAGCCTGGCACTAAAAACGCTGAAAAATTTTCAACAGGGCTTGACCACTTAAAGGAATTGGGCATTACACATATTCACTTATTGCCCTCCTTTGATTTTAATTCTGTTGACGAATCGAAACCTGAATCAAATGCCTACAACTGGGGATACGATCCGCTAAACTACAATGTACCGGAAGGCAGTTTTTCTTCTAACCCTTTTGATGGAAGGGTGAGGATTAAAGAGTTTAAACAAATGGTGCAGGGGTTTCACAAAAATGGTATAAGGGTGATCATGGATGTGGTGTATAACCACACGTCCAACCGCCAGACGCCTTTTAATAAAACAGTACCGGGATATTATTACCGGTTCAATGCTGATGGAAGTTATTCGGATGCCAGCGCCTGCGGCAATGAGACGGCCTCAGAAAAAGCGATGATGCGAAAGTTCATGATTGCATCTGCAGCTTATTGGGCAAGAGAATATCATGTAGACGGATTTCGTTTTGACCTGATGGGCATTCATGATATTGAAACCATGAACCAAATAAGTGACACGTTGCATAAAATAGATCCGACCATTTTTATTTATGGCGAAGGATGGACTGCCGGGGCCAGTCCCCTACCTGAAACCCTAAGGGCGGTAAAAAAGAATACGCACCAGCTACATAAAATTGCGGCTTTTAGTGATGACATAAGGGATGGCTTGCGTGGGCCATTCAACAGGGTAACAGAAAAGGGATTTGTAAGTGCTGAAAAAGGGAAATTGGAAAGCCTGAAGTTTGGCATCGTAGCATCTACACAACATCCGCAGGTTGACTATACGAAAGTGAATTATTCAAAAGCCCCGTGGGCTGCGGAGCCTGGCCAGGCCATCAGCTATGTTTCTTGCCATGATGATAACACATTGTTTGATCGGTTGGCAGTTGCCAATCCGGGTGCGTCTGAAGCTGAACTGATCAAGATGGATAGGCTTAGCCAAACGGTTGTGCTCACTTCGCAGGGAGTTGCATTCCTTCACTCCGGTGCCGAACTGTTGCGAACAAAAAAGGGCGTTGCGAATTCTTACAATTCGCCTGACTCGATCAACGAAATAGACTGGAGCCGTAAATCAACTTACAAGGATGTTTTCAATTTTTACAAATCACTGGTGGCTCTGCGAAAGAATCATCCTGCTTTCAGAATGACAACAACCAAAATGGTACAGGATCATTTAAAATTTCACGATACAAATGATCCATTGTTACTTGCATACCAAATAAATGATCATGCCAATGGCGATGCATGGAGAGATATTTTGGTAATTTTAAATGGAGACAGCACTGATAAGGAGTTTGGCTTGCCGGCAGGCGACTGGACCCTGGCAGTTGATGGAGTTTCTATCAATGAAAAGGGTCTGAAAAATATTGCTGCAAAAGTATTGGTGCCGGCTACGACAGCTTATGTTTTGTATAAATTGAAGTAGGTATTGGATCTGTAAACCTACTACAGACATTGTGCAAATGCATAAGAAAGTAAACTACAAGAATACTACTCACAAATTGGCACAGCAGCTCTGCAGGAAAACTAAAAAAACAATCTATCAATTATGCAACGTAGAACCTTTATTAAAAAATCATCTCTCACTATTGTTGGCTTAGGCGTTTTTGGATCACTACTTTCCAAAAATAGAAATGTGGGCGGTGGTTTAAATGTCAATGAAAAACGCATTGAGCGTCGCATTTTTGAACTGGCGAAGTTTGGTGTAGATGAAAAAGGTCGTGGGTATCGTATTGCATTTTCCAAAGGAGATATAGAAGGGCGTGTCTGGTTTATGGAGCTGATGAAAAAAGCAGGTCTTGATCCCACTATTGATGCAGCCGGCAATATCATTGGCAAACGAAAAGGAAAAAATGCAGCACTTAAACCTATTGCCTTTGGTTCGCATATTGACATGGTGCCGGATGGTGGCAACTACGATGGTACGCTGGGATCTATTGCTGCATTGGAGATTGTGGAGATACTCAATGAAAATAATATTATTACGGAACATCCGTTGGAAGTGATCGTTTTTGCCAATGAGGAAGGCGGCACTATCGGCAGTATGGCTATGGCCGGACACATGACTGCTGCTGGGCTGCAGCAAAAAAGCCAGGGTGGCTTAACCCAGGCAGAAGGCATTAAAGCAATTGGCGGCAACCCTGATAATATTCAATCGTGCATCAGAAAAAAAGGAGACCTAAAAGCATTTATAGAACTACACATTGAGCAAGGTGGCATATTAGAAAAAGAAAAACTACAGATTGGAGTTGTGCAGGGCATTGTAGGTATCGTGCATTGGGAAGTAACCATTGAAGGTTTTGCCAATCATGCAGGCACTACGCCAATGAACATGCGGCAGGATGCCTTGCTGGCCGCATCCAAATTTATTATTGCGGTAAACGAAGTAGCCACCAGCGTAAAAGGAAACCAGGTAGGTACGGTTGGGAAAATTGCGATACAGCCCGGTGCATACAATGTTGTTCCCGGCAAAGTGGTGTTGGGTTTGGAGATACGGGATCTGTCTGCAGCAAAAATTGAAATGCTATTTTCACAAATGGAAAAACGAGCAGCGGCTATCGCAGCATCCACCAAAACAAAAATTAGTTTTGAGCGGCAGGCTAATGAATCTAAACCAGCCCTCACCAAATAAAGCTTTGCAACAAACGATCAATACAGCAGTCAAAACGTTGGGTTTTACCACAAAGTTTATGCAAAGCGGTGCCGGGCATGATGCACAGGAAATAGCAGCAATTGCACCGGTGGCAATGATATTCATTCCCAGTAAAGGAGGCATCAGTCATTCTCCCAAAGAATTTTCTAATGCTACTGACATGGCCAATGGGGCAAATGTTTTATTGCAAACCATTTTACAATTAGATAAAACATGAAAAAGATAACGACGACGCTACTGCTCCTGCTTGCCTGTATTACTCTTCAGGCGCAAAAACCACGGGCAAGAGATATCGGGATCCCGTTTGATGGTAAACCAGGAATCTTTAATGCCATTACTGATGTAAAGGGCGTGGAAGTTGGTTACAGCAGCATCATTTCTGGCGAAGGAAAAAACATAAGAGGGAAAGGACCGGTGCGCACGGGCGTTACCGCCATTTTACCCAGAGGCAAAACCAACAACCCCGTTTTTGCCAACTGGCACACACTAAATGGTAATGGCGAAATGACCGGAACAACATGGGTCACTGAATCGGGTTTTCTTGAGGGGCCTGTAATGATTACGAATACCAACAGTGTAGGTACTGTAAGAGACGCTGTGCTAAAATGGTATGTAAACAAAGGTTGGTACCAGGAAGATTTCTGGTACACTTATCCTGTGGTGGCAGAAACTTACGACGGCTTTCTTAATTACATTTATGGATTTCATGTAAAGGAAAGCAATGCCTTCGAAGCATTAGATGGCGCAAAATCGGGATTCGTAAAAGAAGGAAATATAGGTGGTGGAACAGGTATGATGTGCTTAGGGTTCAAAGGTGGCTCGGGTACTTCTTCAAGAATTGTTCAGGTGAATGACTCTAATTATACAGTTGGCGTTTTTGTACAAGCAAACTTTGGGAGAAAAAGAAATCTTACGATTGCAGGTGTTCCTGTTGGGAAAGAATTGATGGACACTCTCAATAATGAACTGAAAGCTCCCCCATCCTACCGACAAGAAGGAGATGGTTCTATCATCGTAGTTACTGCAACAGATGCTCCCTTGTTGCCACATCAATTGAAAAGAATTGCACAAAGAGTGTCGTTGGGAATCGGGCTTGTAGGCGGACAGGGAACAAATGGATCAGGTGATATTTTTATTGCTTTTTCCACCGCCAATCCAACCGCTTTTCAAAGAGAACAGTTTGCAAAAATTGATGAGCTGCCAAATGAACTGATGAACCCATTATTTGAAGCCACCATACAGGCAACGGAGGAAGCCATCATAAACGCTATGGTAGCTGCAGAAACAATGGAGGGAATCAATCGAAACAAATCATATGCTTTACCACACAAACTTGTGGTTGATATTTTAAAGAAGTATAAAAGGATAAAATAGAATTAAAAGTCAAACGGGGCGAAATATATTATTCCGGGGCATGGGGATTGGGCGAACACCAAATCTTTATGACACACGTTGAAAATGGCTAAAAAACTTTCAAAGAGCGCAAAGCAAAAGTTGCTTTGAGTAGCTCCAGAATAAACTGTAGCCCCAGGAATGCCAAAGGGTTTAACTTGCATTTTAGATTACAGTGAGACGGGCTCAGGTGGTAACAGCCTACCAAAATAAAGACCGCTCTTTCAGAAGTCATATCCAATAAAAAAGATTTTGGCCTAACTTCCCTTCATGATAAAAAGAATTTCTCTATTGTTCATTTTCATTGCTTTGGCTGTGTACAGTTTTGCGCAGAAAGATGTTTATACTTTACTAAAACCCGA
>JAYTBG010000374.1:0-36394 GCA_043737055.1 Chitinophagaceae bacterium
GAATTATTTTCAAATCAACGCCGACAAAAAAACGGCGCAAACATAGATCTGTCAAGTGTTTCAAAGAACTATTTAATTAAACAACGCAACGCTAGTGAAATTCTGTCATTAATTCTTTACCAGCATTTGGATTGCATGAATGAATCATAAGCGTTGATGCAACAATTATAATTAACTTAATTTTTCTCATTATTTACTATTTAAAAATGAAAAGCAGCAACTTGATAAGTTGCTGCTTTAGTTGAATTATAAACAGCCATCGGTGAAATTGTTAACCAATATTTGATCAACATCATTTGCATTCAAGCCGTACCGATTAATTATTTCAAATTCGTATTCACAGAAAAAATCAATATTGGGACCTAACGCTTCATACAACTGCCGTATGGTTAATCCTCCCGTTACATCCCAAATATTTTCGGTTGGGTCAGTATTTACCACATCTATCAGATCGTTATAAATACCTGAGGCAATCCAGTCGTTAAAAAACCAAGGTTCTCTTTCTAACGCTCTACCAAATGTTATTGGTGAATAAACGTTCCATAGGCCTGTTGTTGTTAAACTTTGCCATCTACTACTTTTCACACCGTTACGATGATTTCTTAACGCATGGTTTGTTCCAATAAACTCTGCCCAACTTTCCCCTATTGCAACATTGCCATCATCGGGATTTTGCCCGCAACCATAGCCACCACCGCATTGGTCTGCCGGATGCCTTCGTAAAGTAGCCCTGATAAAGTCCAGCCAATATCCCTGCCCCGCTCTTTGAAAATGACTGGCATGCCCCAATTCATGAAAAGCAGTTTGCATGAGCTTGGTAGAGTGCCTTTCCCTTTCTCTAAAGCCTGCCCTCACGGTAATATCTGGCAATGCTCCTGTGAGCAGGTTAAAAATGTTGGGTATGTCATTTGGGTTTGATCCTAAAAGTACACCCCCAAGGTATTGCACAATAAGGGAGCCGGGTGTTCCTGAAATATGCCCCAACATGGGAGCAGATGCGCCCCCATAGGCATCGGCCCATTGGGCATAAACACTTAACGACCGCGGTGCTGCCTGAATACCGTCTGCGGCTGCATATTGATCATGCAAACTAACAGCATGCATCATTTGAGCCCAATAGCGGTTCTGTTTATGGGTAGTAAATTCAAAATTTACTTCATTTCGCATACTGCAACTGCTTACCCAACCCTGGACGTGAACAGAACCAATGATAAACTGAGCTGCCACAAGATAAAGCCAGGCTCCCTGTGTATTTACAGGATGTATGTTAACCCTTGAGTTTTTTGCCTTCGTTCCCATAATTGTTCTTGCATTAAACCTCCAGGGAAACCGATAGTATCCATTACCATCAGTATAGGTGTGCAGCGGGATGCCAAAAACCAAACCCCATACCTGCATGCCGGGAACGTTAACCAACTCACCCGTTTCTCCATCCAAATATCTCACAAAACCACTCGGCCTTTTAAACAAACAAAGCCGTATCCTTGCAATCATTGCCTCTGTGTATCCTGCTTCTCTAAAAGCTTGAAACTGCAGCGTTGTATCTTCCTCTGCCGGGAGATACAACTCATCTAAAATGACTGCGTTTAGAGAGGCTCCTCTCAAAGTTGTTTCTGTAGAGGTATTTTTCTTTACAACGGCATACAGGCTACCGTCTGAAAGTTGCCTTGCCTTTTGTTCATCTAATGCAAATTCATCATTATAGAGTTCTCCATTAGCAAAAGGAAAATCCAAAATTTGAATACTGCTATCTGCCTCTAATTGTTGAAGAATGGCTCCAGTAACTGTGTTAGGGTTAAATTTTAAGTAGGTGTACAAATTACCATTAGCTCCATCAATTGCATTTAACGTGTTTCTAAAATTTTGACCTGTAGTAGCCAAAGTGATTTGTGCCTTCCTAATGTTAGAAGAAGAAAAAGGATTAACCTTAGTGTTAGGTTTGTTGAATACTGGTTCAACAGATTGAATTACCTCTTATTTAATCTCTTTCTGACAACTGGTGAATGCAATTGCCATTACCAAACCCGCCAGTGCGAGCTGCTTACTGATTAATTTTGGTGTTGAAATTTTCGTTTGGTTTAATATTTAAAGTTAATAAAAAATGTACGCATCAGTTACCCCTACTGTGTGTAAAGGATTTTTGAAAGAAATGCTTGAACATCTTCCCTGCCAGGAGCATATGAATTCTCTGCTGCTGCAGGTAACTTTAGTAATAAATCTGTTATAAAAAGTCTGTGTCTTAGGAAGGCAAAATAAAATTTTGCTTTTGTAATTTCATAAGGGCCTTTATTTGATGGGTAGGTTAACTTTGATAATATAAATATAGATAATGATTATAGAAGACATTATTAAGTTGTTATCAACGATTGCACCCCCATTTCTTCAGGAACATTATGATAACGCAGGCCTTATTACCGGTAAAAAATATTGGGAATGCAGCGGTGTGCTGGTAGCGCTGGATTGTACCGAAGATGTGGTAAAAGATGCCATCAATAAAAAATGCAACCTTGTTGTTGCCCATCACCCGATTGTATTTAAAGGATTGAAAACGATCACCGGGAAAAACTATGTAGAGCAGACGATCATCAATGCCATAAAAAATGACATTGCCATCTACGCCATTCATACCAACCTTGACAATGTACTCCATGGTGTAAACGGAAAAATAGCCGATATGCTCGGCCTGGTGAACCGCCGCATATTGTTGCCAAAAAAGCAATTGTTACAAAAGCTCTCTGTATTTGTTCCGGTAAAAGAAAAGCAACAGATATTAGATGCCCTGTTTGCAGCCGGCGCAGGAAATATTGGCAATTACAGCGAATGCAGTTTTTCTACCGAAGGAGAAGGTACTTTTAACGCCGGACCTGGCACCAATCCTTTTGTGGGCAACAAGGGCGAAAGGCATTTGGAACAAGAGGTGAAAGTAGAAGTCATTTTTCCGGGCTGGTTGGAAGCGCCTATCGTACAAGCCATGAAATCAGCCCACCCTTATGAGGAGGTTGCCTATGATATTTATAGCATTGAGAACGAATACCAGCAAACCGGAAGCGGCCTGTTGGGAGAACTCCCCGAGGAAGTTAGTGCCACGGCGATGCTTCAAACTTTACAGCTCATATTTAATATTCCAGCTATAAAACACACAGCATTGACTGGCAGGCCTCTAAAAAAGGTGGCGCTCTGCGGCGGGGCGGGCAGTTTTTTAACCGGTGCAGCCATGACCGCAGGGGCAGACATCTATATTACTTCAGATATAAAATACCACGAGTTTTTTGATGCGGAAGGAAAGTTGCTCCTTGCAGACATCGGGCATTACGAAAGTGAGCAGTTTACCATAGACCTTCTTGTTGATCTTTTGCAGGAAAAATTCCCTAACTTCGCCGTCCTTAAAACAGGCATAAATACCAACCCGGTGAAGTACTTTACCCGCAAAGTTGACTAAAGAAACAGCGGTACAAGAGAGTGACACAACGATGCCGGGAGATGGACAAATGCTTGTAAACAAAAAAACAAATTAATACTATGGCTTCAGTTAAAGAATTTTCGGTAGAGGAAAAATTATCTTCCCTGGTGCGTTTACAAAAAATTGATAGCAAGCAGGATGAGATCCAGATCTTAAAAGGCGAGCTACCTATGGAAGTAAAGGATCTTGAAGACGAAATTGAAGGTTTGCACGCACGCCAAACCCGTGTGGAAGAAGAGATAAATGGTATTACAGAATTTATGGATCAGAAAAGAGCTATCATTAAAGAAGCTCAGGAACTGATTAAGAAATATGAAAAGCAAAGTGAGAACGTAAAAAATAATCGGGAGTTTGAAGCTATCAATAAAGAAATTGAGATGCAGCAACTGGAAGAGAAGCTGGCTGAAAAGCACATTAAAGATGCAAATGAAGAGATAGCAGAAAAAGCCAAGCAACTTGACTTTGCCAAAAAAGCAGTGACTACAAAAGAGTCTAACCTGAATGGTAAAAAAGCGGAGTTGGAAAAGATTATCAGCGAAACTGAAAAAGAAGAAAAGCATTACGATAAAGAAGCTGCCGCTGCAAGAGCACATGTAGATGAGCGCCTGGTATTAAGTTACGATCGCATTCGCAAGAACTACCGCAATGGACTGGCTGTAGTACCAGTAGAGAGAGATAGCTGTGGTGGCTGTTTTCATGCAATACCGCCACAAAAACAAAGCGAAATTAAATTGCGTAAAAAATTAATGGTTTGCGAAAACTGTGGACGCATTTTAGTAGATGCAGAATTGAACGATGCAGTAGAAGTAAAATAAAAAATATTGGCAACAGACAAAAACCCCATTTCTCTAGAAGTGGGGTTTTTTATTTAAAAATGCAGAGTGACAAACACTAGTCTTTTTTCTTTTTCTTTTTTTCGGGATATATCTTCTGCACCTTATCTAATAACTGTAGAAACTCGGCTTGCAAAAAGTCTGTTTTTTCGGCGCTGGCGGCCGCTACCGCCACTACTGATCCCCAATCTGCATGGATATATTTTGAGTCTTTCAACTTGAGGGCGAACATAGCCACTGAAGTTGCAAATTGCAGTTCTGGATGAATCTTAGTAAACGGAGTGTAGTTTGTTTTTACGGCATAGTTAATTGCCTTGTGGGCCGTATCTGCACACAGGCTATACTTCAACGTGAGAGACGCCAGGTCATCTGCCAGGGGCGAGTCAAGCGTCAGTAAATTTTGTTGTGTAGGTATAATCTGGAAAATGGCCAGCGTGCTGCTGCCACTTCCTATCTCGCCTCCGCTAATCTTACTTTGTCGGTCTGCAATGGCTTCCTTTTTATTATCGAAACCGATAAGCCGATACTCTTTAACCATCGCAGGATTGAACTGCACATCCATAAAGACCTCGTCTGCCACGCCATAGAAAGTTTGGGAGAGTTCTTTCACCAGCACCTTTTCTGCCTCCTTAATGTCATCAAGGTAAGCGTAGTTGCCATTGCCTTTTTTTGCGAGGGTTTGAAGTTTAGAATCTTTAAAATTTCCCATGCCCACGCCGAGGCAGGTCAAGAAAACACCGGTTTGGCGCATGCTGGTTATTAAGTCATCCATGGCTTTTTCAGAAGTTTCTCCCACATTAAAATCGCCATCTGTGGCCAGGATAACCCTGTTGTTGCCTCCTTTTATAAAGCTTGATGAAGCCACTTTGTAAGCAGTTCGAATGGCCGATTCGCCAGGTGTTCCACCACCCGGTGTAAGCTCTTCTATAGATTTGATAATGGTATCCTTGTTTGCTCCTGATGTGGGTTGCAACCATACTGCAACGGTACCGCCATATACCACAATTGAAACCTGGTCTACCGGCCGTAAATTTTTTACCAATGCCTGAAAAGCAGCTTTCAGTAGAGGTAGCCTGTTGGGCATATCCATACTTCCAGATACGTCTATAAGGAAAACAAAATTTGCCGGTGGTACTTTTTGCAGGTCGAGCTTAAAGGCACTTGCATTTAAAAACAACAATTGTTCTTTGGGGTTCCATGGGCAAGCACTCAATTGGCTGCTAATGCTGAAGCGTTCATTCTTCGTAGGTTCCTTATACTGGAGGTTGAAATAATTAATAAGTTCCTCGATCCTCACTGCATCCGGAGGCACAACACTTTTCATATTGATAAAACGCCGCACATTGCTGTACGATGCCTTATCTACATCCAACGAAAAACCGGTGTTAGGATAATTAGTAGCATCTACAAACTCATTTTCTACTAGTTGAAAATAAGTTTCGTCGCTAAAAAAATGATTGAACCTCGTGGCTTGTACAGAATTACTGACAGACAGCAGTTTCTGCTTACTCTTGGTAGCCTGGTCAGCAGATGTTTGGAGCACTATTTTTTGCCACACATCTGATTTAACCAGCAGCGTTTTTGGCTCATAGCCATCTATGTTAAGGGTGAGAGAATCGTATGCTTTTTTTACGGTGAAGCCAAAGCTACCGCCCATGCCAGACTGAAACAAGGAGCGACTTGAATGGACGAAAATCTTGACACCAGCAAGCGGCCTGTTTTTTTCATCCTTTATCTCACCCCGCAGATAGAATTGGCCGAAGCCTGGCAAAACCAAGAAAAAGGTTAAACAATATGTTGCGATTTTCTTCAAGCGAGTTTGATTGAACTGATGAACAGTTCTCTTAGAGCAGACAGCCATAAAAACGAACAAAAGCTCCATTTAGTCTTCCTCCAACCGGAAGATTTCGGCCAGGTTCCGGGCTACCCCATCAAAATCTAACCCATAACCCAATAAAAACTTGTTGGGCACTTCAAAACCCAGGTAGTCAATTTTTATGGGATGCAGCAAGGCTGTCGGCTTGTGCAAAAGGGCAACTATTTTGAGAGAAGCCGGCTGTTGATCGTGCAACTGCGGTAAAAACTCGTTAAGCGTTTTACCAGTGTCCACTATGTCTTCCAGAATAATTACGTGCCTGTCTTTTAATGACTCATCTAGCCCAATAGAAGTGATGACGTGACCGGTACTCCTGGTACCTTTATAAGATGCCAGTTTGATAAAACATATTTCAGGATCGCAATCCAGTTCTTTGAAAAGGTCAGAAGCAAACATAAACGAGCCATTTAAAATAGCGATAAACAATGGCTGCTTCCCGGCATAATCCCGGTTGATCTCGGCTCCCAATCTCTTTACCTGCTCCGCAATTTCGGCTGCAGTTAAATACGGAACGAATTTTTTATCCTTCACCTGGATGGAGAGCATAGAAGTTATTTTGCAATGATTAATTGTTGACCCATTTTAAGATCGTTGCTCTCGAGCAGGTTCCACTCTTTTATCTCATCTACACTAACGTTGTATTTTTTAGCAATAGAGTACAATCCTTCTTTAGGCTGCACCTCGTGAATCCTTCTTACCTCTTCAGTCTTTGCTGCTACAGCGCTCAGGCCAGGCCTGAGGTTTATTCTTGTACCACTTTTTACAACTACAGTTGTAGCCATGTTATTGTATGCCGCCAGCATTGCCAGCTGCACGCCATTGTTCTGAGAGATATTGTACAGGGTTTCATTCTCTATGGCAGTGTAATTGTCCCGGTTACCCTCTTTGTGTTTGCGTTCGAGGTATATCCACTGGTCTTCTGCCAATAAACCATCTGTTTCAAGATCGTTGTATTCTAAAAGTTTCACAAGAGGCAGATCGTTTTCGGTAGCAATCGCCAACAAAGATTTTCCTTTAAAAATCATCACGGCAACCAGCTTATTAAAGTACTGGTTGCTTTTATTTTTTCTATTAGCAAAAAATTTTTTGAAAACATTAGGCTCTTTAGCAACCACCACTGTGTTTGCTTCCGTTTCTGTTCGAGTGCTTTTTCCCGACGTTGGTTCTGCAGTGACAATTCCTACATCTGCTGACTGACCGAAAGGGTCAGTCTCAAAATTATATTGCTGGAGATTATATTTTTCAATATTGCTGATGAGTATTTCCGGGTAGCGGGGGTTGGTGGCATAACCAGCTTTTTTTAACCCATACGCCCAACCTTTGTAATCTGTGGAGGCTAATTTAAAAAGCGATGCATACCGGGGAGTGTTGTACAAATAGTTACTATGGTCCTGGTAACTTTCTTCGGCTGTGTTGTATTTGCGAAAACATTCGTTTGGCGCATCATCTGTATGGGATACAGACATCCCAGTCCAGGTACTCTTGCACTTAATTCCAAAATGATTGTTGGACTTTTTTACCAGGTCACTGTTGCCATTCTCTGTTTCCAAAATTCCCTGGGCAAGAATAATGGAGGCAGGCACCCCTAATCGCTTCATTTGCGAAATAGCCGCATCTTTATAGGTATCTACATACTCCTGAACCGATATGCGCTGCGCAGACACAGTCCCTATGCTAAAGACTAATGCAATACCTATGAATATTTTAAAAATGCCCATTATAGTTTTTTAATTAAGGTTAAACCATCCCTAACGGTAAGCATTACCTGCTCCACCCGATGGTCATGTTTTACATGTTCATTAAAAGCATGTATAGCAGCGGCGTTCTTACCCTTTATCTGATCGGTTAAAACTTGCCCGTGAAACAGTACATTGTCGGCAATGATCCATCCGCCCTGTTTTAGCTGCGGCAAAGTTAATTCGTAATAATTAATATAGTTCACTTTATCAGCGTCTATAAAAACCAGATCCCACTCCTCTGTCAACTCGGGAACAATATTCAACGCATCTCCATGATGCAAATGAATTGACTTTGCATAGGCAGATTCTGCAAAATACCTCTCTGCTGTTGCTGCATCTTCGGCTCTTATTTCTATGGTGTGAAGTGTGCCTGTAGGTTTAAGGCCTTTGGCCAGACATAACGCACTAAAGCCTGTAAAAGTGCCTATCTCCAGTATTTTTTCAGGCTTTAACATCTCACTGATAAATTGCAGCAAGCCGCCTTGCAAACTGCCGCTAAGCATGTGAGCGTGGGGATGATCTTCCTGCGTTCGCTCCTCTATTTGCTGTAGCGGGAGGGGCAAAGGAGTTGAAAAATTAAGCGCATATTGCTCAGCCTTTTCATTCACCAGGTCCATAATCAAATCGTTTGCGCCCTCGGTTTTTTTGAAATCATTAACAAACCGAAGAACGTTATGATGCCGTTGATCAATATCAGTTCGTTGCCAATGCTATACCCATTAAAAATGCTTTTGGACAACGCTTCGAGACCAAACTTTAGATGTAATTTTTTCTCATACCATACCGGGTTGCTCAACACATCTAACAAAAGTGCGAGCATAGGTGCTACGATACATACCGGCCAAATTAGATTATTATTCAACGTGCGCCTTGTTAAAATACCAAAGGCAAACAGCCCCAGCAGCGGGCCATAGGTGATGCCGGCAAATTTTAAAATAAAGTCGATGATCAATTTATCGTTAATAAACTTAAACACCAATACAAGCAAAAAGAATAATACAGCAAAACTAAAATGCACTCTGAGCCTTGTCTGTTTTTTACCTTTTTCATCTGCTGGTTTTTTGTTTAGGCCAAGAATGTCTATACAAAAACAAGACGTAAGAGAAGTGATGGCTCCATCAACGCTTGGGAACAGAGCCGATATCAATGCAATGATAAACAGCACACCTATTGTTCCGCTAAAAGCGTCGCTCAGGGCGATGGTTGGGAAAAGGTCATCTGGTGCAGCAGTGATACCATTGGCGCCCGCATACAGATACAAAAGACCCCCTAGAAAAAGAAAAAGGAAGTTTACTACCATGATGATAGCCGTAAAACTCATCATGTTTTTCTGCGAATCTTTCAGGTTTTTTACGCTGATGTTTTTCTGCATCATCTCCTGGTCGAGACCTGTCATGGCGATTGTAATAAACATTCCACCAAGTATGTGTTTACCAAAATAAGAACCCGACTTAATATCAGGATTAAAAATCTGGGTATATCCTTTATCTGATAGCAGCGAAAGTGCTCCTGAAAAATCTGTCCCCAGTGCTTTTATAATTACGATAATGCAAACAATAAGCCCGATGAGCATGCCGGATGTCTGCAAAGTATCTGTGTAAATGATTGTTTTAACACCACCTTCAAAAGTGTACAACAAGATCATAGCTAATATTACCAGCGTTGTAACTACGAAGGGTACGCCGAGTTTATCTAATATGAAAATCTGCAGAATGTTGATGACCAGGTAAAGCCGTGCAGTGGCACCTACCGACCTTGACAAAATGAAAAAAGAAGCTCCAGCCTTGTGGGCATTTACGCCAAAGCGTTGCTCCAGGTAAGTGTAAATGCTGGTTAAATTGAGGCGGTAGTATAGAGGCAATAAGATAAAGGCAATGGCTATATAGCCGAGGAAATATCCAATTACTACCTGGAAATAAAAGAAGTTGCCTGTGCCTACACCACCGGGTACACTTACAAATGTGACACCGCTTAGCGAAGTACCAATCATGCCAAAAGCAACCAACATCCAGTTGCTTTTTTTATTACCAATGAAAAATGATTCGTTGTTAGACCCCCGGGAAGTGTACCAGGCCACTATTAACAAAATAACAAAGTAACCTATTACAAAAGAGAACAAAATCCCTGGAGACATATGGAATGTTTAATGAAATTATTAATTCGAGTAATAATTTTTGAAGGTAAAGAAAATTGCTTTCCCTTTGCGCTTAAAAAAAAGTCATGAACATAAAGGCAGTGGATGTTTTTTGCGGAAGCAAAGCGGGCAACAACCCAATTTTTGAAACACATACAACTGAACTCGGCTATCTACTGGCGGAGCAAAATATAACAATTATCTATGGCGGTGGAAACAAAGGCCTGATGGCAGCTGTAGCAAATGCTGCTCTCTCAAAAAACGGTAAAGTGGTGGGCATTATTCCTAAGGTTCTATCGGAATATGAACATCAGCACAATGGCTTAAGCGAATTGCATATTGTAGATAACATGCACATGCGTAAACAAATGTTGTACGAAAAATGTGATGCAGCCATTATACTTCCCGGCGGCTTTGGCACGCTGGACGAAGTATTTGAAATTTTAACCTGGAACCAGCTTCGGATCCATAACAAAAAAATATTTATTTTAAACAGCGCAGGTTTTTACGACAGCATTATTGCACACATCAGGAAAATGTTTGACGAGGGGTTTCTATACGGGGATCCTTATGAGTCTGTGACGATCTTGAACGAACCGGCAGACCTGCTACAATATCTTGTATAGATCACTTTCCTCCAAATAACCCAATGTTGAAACCTACTTTAAAAATAGGCACCGCCCGGTTGTTGTTGTCTGTATAGGGTGAGTTTGGTTGCCGAAGCACGTCAAATAGAATAGAGGCGTAATAAAAATTATTGCTACGGTCTCGCCCACTAGTGTATCCAGCTCCTACCAAAAGACTGTTGACTTCAAGGCGTTGTTTCTCAGAAGGCTGGTTGGTGCCGGGTGGATAAATATAATTAAAGCGAATAAAGCTATGCTCGTACTGGGCCTGTGCAAATAAAAACTTTACCGGAAAAATTCGAACGAAGCCGCCCGGTCCTAAAATATTCTGACGCAATTTATCGCCATTAAACTGGTTATCTCTTTGCGAAATGTAACTCACATTCAAAGAGAAGGCAACATCTACAAACCTGTTGATGCTGTATCCAAAATGTGGATTTACTCCCAAAACAGTTACACCGTTAAAGAAAGACGCATTTACACTACCGCCTGTAAATAGATTTTCTTTCTTAAACGTCTTTTGAGATTTTTCTTCAGCGGCCTCTGCGTCTATGTCCTGGGCAAATACAGAAAGTTGAATGCATGCAAGCATCAATAGGAAAGGTATTTTTTTTTTCATGAGGGGGATGTATTTAAACGGTATCAAATATTTTTCCGCTGTTCAAAATATTGTTCGGATCAAAAGCCTTTTTAATACCCCGCATAATTTCCAATTGGGTTTTATCGAACACAATATCCATGTATTCTTTTTGGATAAGGCCAATGCCATGCTCGCCGCTTATGGTGCCGCCCAAACTTTTTACAAGCGCAAATAGTGCTTTCAATGCCGGGATAACCTCCGGGTTATTTAAACTAAAAATGCTTCCTTCTTTTTTTATCCGCACATGCAAGTTGCCATCGCCGGCATGCCCGTAGCACACCGCCGAAAACCCGTATTGAATACCCAGTTCTTTTACTCCTTTAATGAGCGCAGGTAATTCTGCCCGGGGCACCACCGTATCTTCCTCTATGGTATAACCTGCAAGCTTCACTGCTTCTGCAACCCTGCGCCGCAGCTTCCATAATTCTGCCTTTTGCTGCGCATCATCTGCAAAAAATACTTCGCCACAATCGTAATTATTTAGCAGCTCGGCAATGGCCTCCATTTCTGCCATCAAGGTTTCCATGTGGTTGCCGTCTACCTCTATAATAAGATGTGCAGCTATATCATCCGTAACAGGGATAGCAGTACTATCTACAAAACTGCTCACAATTTTTAGGGCATCAATCTCTACCAGCTCTAAAGCGCTTGGCGTAAAACCAGCCCTGAAAATGGCACTTACTGCTTCACCAGCTTTTTCCAGATTTTTAAATGGAACCAACATCAGCAAATCGTGTTTAGGATGTGGCAGCAGTTTTAAAACGATTTTAGTGACCATGCCAAGGGTACCTTCACTACCCACCATTAGCTGGGTAAGGTTGTAGCCCGTAGAATTCTTTAAAACATTCGCACCGGTCCAGATGATTTCCCCGGTAGGCAGTACCACTTGCAGGTTGAGCACATAATCTTTAACCACGCCATACTTCACGGCCTTGGGGCCACCACTATTTTCGGCAATGTTGCCGCCAATGAAACAACTGCCCCGGCTGCTCGGATCAGGCGGATAGAACAACCCTTTTTCTTTGACTGCATTTTGCAACACTTCTGTAATCACACCGGGCTCTGTGATAACCTGCAGATTTCTTTCATCAATTTCGTAGGAATTCATTCGCTCAAAAGAAACGAGTACACCCCCTAAATGTGGTAGTGCACCGCCGCTCAGGCCAGTGCCAGCACCCCTGGGGGTTACCGGAATTTTTTGATCGTTGCAAATCTTCATTATTTCGCTTACCTCCTCAGCCGTGCGGGGCTTCACCACTATGTCAGGTAAAAAATGAAGATTCTCGGTCTCGTCATGCGCATAGTTATTCAGGCTTTCCTCATCCGTGAAGACAAAGCTAGCTCCCAGGATGTTCCTGAAAGTTTCCAATTGCACCATAAATTTTTGCTTGCTATCTGTGCCGGTCATTTATTTTTTTTGGCAAAAGTCGGAAAATAATCACCTCATTGGGTAGTGCTAAAAAACATTTTATGTTTTTAAAACTGGGGGCACATTGATTGGCGACCTGCGCTCTGAGGATAAAATCCTTTTTTAACGAGGGTAAACTCCGCTGCGCCACGAGACTGGTTAAAGTTGTTTAGGTTAGACAGCGTGGCATCATAGCTAAAAGTGAAACGAAGATTGTTCACCTCAAACCCTAGCATCGGGATGGCCGCATCTTTATGACGATAATAGAGACCCGCAATAAATTGCTTCTCGCCGGCCTCAGTTAAGTTGTAATTGGCTAACACCCCACCTGCAAGCTCAACAGCTTTTGCCTGTGTGGAAAAATATACATTCGGGCTTAGGATTACTTTTTCGTGCACTTTCAAAACGGCGTTCAGAAACCCGATATGTCTCATAGGTACAATGCCAGTTTCAGAATTGTCGCCGTAAAATGTTTCCCTTGGCTTGTTTACATGATGTATGGAGTACCCGGCATTAATGTAAACATTCTCGTGGGGAAAGTAAGCATAGTTCATACCTACCTGCATGTCGAAATAACTTACGCTGTTATTTATTGGTATCCCCGTTGTGGGAATGTTGCTATCAAAAAATTTTCCATCAAACTGGTCAGGGAATTTAAGTCCTGAAGGGTCTATTCTTTTATTGGCCCAACCTAGATTAAATCCTGCACTCAAAAGGCTGCTATTCCCTAACATCTGGTGATAGGCTATCGAGCCGTATATTTTGTTAGACCGGAGGCTTCCGCTACCCGCCACATCACTTAGTATTACAGCACCGGCACCCAACCAACCATTCTCAAGGCGATCCCTAAATAACTGTGCATCGCCGGATATGCTCATGGTTTTATATGGCACCGCAAGGATGGAACTATATTGGTTCCGGTATTGAGCATTCAACCTGTAATCGGCGTCAGGTATAAATCCCGTATTTGCCGGATTGGTTGTAAGTGGCGAATTAAAAAATTGAGAAAAATGCAAATCCTGAGCATGGGTGTTGAGAGCCATGGTGCAACACCCAATAAAGCCAGCAACCACCTGTAGGTATTTCATCTTTTCCTCCTTTTTATTTATCTAAGTAATGTGATGTCCCCTGTTTTTCTAAGTTTTTTGCCGTCAGAAAATTCAGCCTCCAATGTGTAGGCGTAAACATCCATAGCCTGCAATTTCCCCTTGAATGTACCATTCCAACCTATACTCCTGCTGGCGGATTCAAAAACCAGTTGGCCCCAACGGTTGTAAATCTTCCAGCTCATCCTGGTTATACCAAAGCCCTCTACTTTAATTATCGAATTCCGTCCTTCCAGCGAAGGTGTGAATGCATTAGGAACGTCTAACAACGGAATTACAATTACGTTGACTGGCAGAGAAAAAGTATCAGTGCAGCCCGCTGCATTGTACGCAATTAATTCGGCCTGGAAAGTGCCGGTTTTATTATATTGATGCGATGGATTCGCAAGATTGGAAGTGTCGCCATCGCCAAAGTTCCATAAGTAGCGATTGGCTCCGATAGATGTGTTGGTGAAGTTTACAGGCGTGTTTTCTATTGGTGGATTCGGCGCCCATGTAAACGACGCTGTTGGCTTGGCAACCACAGTAATGGTAAAAAATGCCGACGTATCGGTTTTGTTACAAGTGCTGGTGTCATTTGCAACTAACCTTACCTGGTATGTGCCCGGGTTAGCATACAAATGTGTTGGGCTTGGGTTAGTTGAAGTAGTACCGTCACCAAACTGCCATAAAAAGTCAGTACCTGCGAGCGAAGTATTCTCAAACACAGCAGTGTAGGGTGCACATCCAAATGCAGGGGTCGTAAATTGCGCTTTTACAAGTGGATTTAAGCGAATAACCTGTTCCGTAGAATCTGGGGCATTGCAAAACGAAGTATCAATCACAAACAATTTAACCCGGTAAGTTCCGGGGGCAGCATAGGTATGCAACCTCGGAGGGTTAAACCCAACGGTGTCTCTGGGTGAGCCATCTCCATAGTCCCATACAAAGGTGCGAGGACCAAAGCTACCGCCATTGGCTACTGTAGTGTTGTTGAACTGAATAGTGAGGCTTTGGCAAGGAGGAATCTTGGCGAAAGTAAATCCAGGAGTTATCCTGTTATTCCCTACCCGGATACTAACAAAGGCGGTATCCCTGATGTTGCAGGTGGTACTGTCTTCAGCTATAAGCCGAACCAAAAAAGTACCAATACTTTGAAAGGTGTGAGAGAGAGCGGGTGTCTTAGTAACGGTATCAGGAGTACCATCCCCAAAACTCCAATAATAAGTTTTGCCTTTTAGTAAAGTATCTTTAAAATCTACCCTGAGTGGAACACAACCACTCGTATCGTTTATTACCGCATTAATAGAGGCTTGCACGCCTGCATTTACCCCTGCAAAGTCCATTTCTATCTTAACGGCAGCCTGGTTGCAATTAGAACTCCCGTTTGTGGTAGACCATGAACCGGGCGTGGTAGGAAAAACGGCTCCACCTGTACAGTTGGCACAGATAGCCTGGTAAATAACGCCATTGTCATCAAAGCGACTTGTGCCCCCATCCACATGGTCGCCCAGTGCTCCATTTTGACCGAAGTGGGAGCCGAAAAGCTGGCTGCTGGCATTCTTTTCCAGAACAAAAAAGTAGAAATCTTTTCCGTCTGGTGCAGGGATACCGGGTAGTGGGTTTACTGCCGGGAGGCCCGTAGTGTTGCCTGTTGTATAGGATTGCTGCACATTAATGCCGCCGCCCCAACCAGATACATATACATTCTCGCAGCGGTCAACTAAAAAGGCTATTGGTGAAATATTGGGCACGGTGGAGTTCGTTCCAAAAACCGTAGAATATACATACGCCGACAGATCTGGCTGTAGTTTACTAATAAATTGCTTGGCATTGTTGGTACCAAAAACATTGCTAAAAGTCGCATTTACCACGGGCCAGTTACCGGTGGTTGTACCCATGATATAGGGGAAACCGGACCGATCGAATTTAAGGCCATAGATCAGGTCAATACCGGTAGTTCCCTGGTATGTTGTCCGAATAATGGCACTTCCGTCGTTTCTTAATTGTGTAATAAAACCATCTGCAATTCCAGATGCAAAGGCGGGCTGGATAACACCGGCTTTATTGCCCGGCAGATTAGGACTTGCTGTGGCTCCGGCTACAAAGAGGTCGCCGGTTACCGGATTGATATTGGTTACAAAACAAGCGTCGTCTCCGTTGCCCCCAAAATAGGTGCTAAACAACGATGTGCTGAGTGCTGAATTAAATTTTAGAATTACTCCATCCTGTGCACCACCCGGCGCCGATTGAACAGCGGCTTGCAATGGAAAGTCGTCTGATTGCGTACAAGAAACCAGGTACACATTATTTGCTCCATCTAGTATGATCTCACTTCTTGCATCGTCTCCATAATTTCGCCTGAGACTCACAGCCGCAGGTGTCATATTGGGCGTAGTATATTTCGGGCGAATGTTTACACCATCGTCCCTGGAACCTCCCATTCTCACTGAACCCAAAAGCAAAGTGCCAGCGTTATTAAGTTTCGATATGATGATATCAAATCCGCCGCCGGCGCCAATGGGACCGGCAAAGCCCCGCAGAGGATAATTGGTAGAATTGGTTCTACCTGCAATAAACAGATTACCCTGTGCATCTGTGATCATGCTATGAGGTTGCTCGTTTCCGGAACCCCCAAGGTAGGTGGCATAAAGCCTGTTGCTACCATTGGCACTAAACTTAAAAATCGCCATGTCGTAGCCAGAAAAACCACCTTCGGTACTCCCGCCTGCATAAGTCTGCTGAAATGCTCCTGGCGACACCCGATATCCTGTTCCAAACGCAATTCCTCCTGCGTAAAAACTTCCGTCTGGGCCCGGCGTGGCGGTGTAGCCCCAGTTATCTACGGTGCTACCAGTGAACGTAGAGAAAATAATAGATGGGTCAATGACTAAAGTAGCAGCAGGATCATAATCTCCCACTTTAAAAGTTACCACGTTGTTCTTCACCACAAATTTGCAATCTATTTCCTGGCGTTTGCCGGTTTCAGACTGGTAAGTATATGGATACAGTTCTTTCACCACGCCCACCGGAGTAGTTATAATAAGTTCTTTTTCCTTTATAGTAAGCTGCGGTCCATCATATTGCATAGCAATAAAGTCGGGGTTGCCACCAGGTTTTACTATAAAATCATATTTGAGTTTGCCCTGATCGCTGTAGTAGCGAATATCGATATTTGGATAAATGTTTTTAAAAGTTATTGCTGTGTGAATGCTGCAATTGCTTGCCCATTTAGATGGATCATTACCTATGAAATAATTGTTGTGGGTGGGTAACTGCTTTTCTGGCTCCGGTATTACATTGGCAGAGGCTCCTAAAAATTTGACTTTATACGCAAACGAATGTATTACAGGTGACTTGCCTGAAGATGGCGGAGCAGTTTTAGTTTGAGCAATTGTTTCCTTGCCTTCCTCATGGCCGTGAATGCTTGCTGAAAATTGCTGTATGTCCTCAGGCTTATGAAGTACTACCGTGAAGCCCTTGTTCTCAAGGAAAAAGGCCCCGGTTTTAAAATCGCCCTTAAATTGAATGTTAGAATGCCACTGCCCTTTGTTTTGTACAAACTCCATTTGGGCAAACACAACAACAGGCATCGCTGTAAAGAGAATACCTGGTAATATGGAGAGGAATATTATGGTAAGCTTTCTCAAGTAACTTATTTATTTACAATTTAGTTATTATAAACGTTATTTAATAGGCCATAGTTGTAATGGAGATTGGTTTAAAGAGTATTTAACTTATTAGTTGATCGCCGCTAGGCAATTTTGCCCCACCCGGTTTTTTGATTTTGTTGTTGGAGATGGGTTTTGATGAGCAAATTTTCAGCCATGCCAAGGTCTGGGTCCACTGCTAAAATTTTTTCTACTTCATCCCTTGCCACTTCAAGTATAACCTTATCTAGAACAAGACTTGCTAGCCTAAAGTTCAGTGCGCCGCTCTGCCGGGTGCCTTCTATTTCACCTGGTCCTCTTATCTCAAGGTCTTTTTCAGCAATTTTAAAACCATCGTTGGTGGCCACCATAATCTTTAATCGCTCACGTGCATCTCTTGAAACTTTGTTCCCGGTAAGCAAGACACAATAGCTTTTATCGGCTCCCCGTCCCACCCTTCCTCGTAGTTGATGGAGCTGTGATAAACCAAATTTTTCTGCACTCTCAATTACCATTACCGAAGCGTTTGGTACGTTTACCCCTACTTCAATCACGGTAGTACTCACCATGATATTCGTGTCTCCACTTACAAAGCGTTGCATATTGGCCTCCTTTAATTTCGGATCCATCTTGCCATGCACCATGCTTATCCAATAAGACGGTTCCGGAAAAAAAGATTTCACCTCCTCAAAGCCCTTCATCAGGTTTTCGTAATCCATTTTACTACTTTCTTCTATCAACGGATAGATAATGTATGCCTGCCGGCCAGCCTTAATCTCGTCTTTTATAAAATCCATCACCTGCGGGCGGGCAGTTTCACTTCGGTGGGAGGTAGCAATAGGCTTTCTGCCGGGGGGCAGCTCATCCATTACGCTGTAGTCAAGATCGCCATAGGCAGTAAGTGCCAGAGTTCTCGGTATGGGTGTGGCCGTCATCACCAAAACGTGGGGAGGCAAACTGTTTTTTTTCCAGAGCTGGGCTCTCTGGGCAACGCCAAACTTATGCTGCTCATCTACCACAGCAAAACCCAGGTTGGCAAACTGTACCTTATCTTCTATTACTGCATGCGTACCCAGCAAAATATGAATAGAGCCATCTGCACATCCCTGCATAATAATTTTTCTTTGCTTGGCAGATGTTGATCCGGTAAGCAGTTGCACATTAATGGGCAACCCATGTAAATATTCTTTAAGGCTGATGAAGTGCTGCTGCGCCAATATTTCTGTAGGCGCCATCAAGGTACTTTGAAACTCATTATCGGCGGCAATGAGCATGCTAAGGAGCGCTACCATTGTTTTACCGCTGCCCACATCTCCCTGTAGCAGCCGGTTCATTTGCTTGCCGCTGCCTGTATCTTTCCTGATTTCTTTAAGCACCCGCTTTTGCGCATTGGTGAGTTCGAAGGGTAAATTATTGTTGTAAAAATCATTGAAGAGGCTGCCCACCTTGTCAAAGGTCCAACCTTTGCTAAAGCGATGCCGCTGCAGCTTTATAAGGTGCACTCGCATTTGCCCAAAAAATAATTCTTCAAATTTCAGCCGGCGCAAGGCCTGCTCGTAATGTTTTCCGGATGCTGGAAAATGAATTTGTTTGTTAGCATCATAACGACTCATTAGCTTATAAGTACTGCAGATGCTTTCAGGGAGGTTTTCAGGAAGGTCTTTCGGTGCTAGCTTCTGAAGCATTTCGAAAGTAAACTTGGCCAGTGCACTGCCGTTGAGGCCGCGGGCTTTTAATTTTTCTGTAGAAGGATAAATAGGCTCCAAATGTTCCTTGCCTGTTGCTTTTTGAGCCGTGAGTGCTTCAAAATCGGGATGGGAAATCTGTGGCGAACCCATAAAAAATCCAAGCCGCCCAAACACCAGATAAGTATGGCCTTCCGTTAAAGACTTTTGCACCCAGTTGATGCCCTGGAACCACACCAACTCTATGATGCCTGTGCTGTCTTTCAGTTTGCCAACAAGCCGTTGACCACGCCCCTGGCCCAGGATTTGCAAGCTTTGCAGTGTGCCTCCCACGTAAGCGTATTCATCGTTAGGCCCAAGCAAGGCTATTTTGCCCACATTGGTTTTGTCAATGTGCCGCAATGGATAATGCTCCAGTAGATCTTTAAATGTGTGAATGTTGAGTTCTTTGCGGAGCATATCACCCCGCTGCGCAGATATGCCGGTAAGATATTCTACCGGGCTTGCTAATATGTTGGGTGGAGTGCTGATCTTTTTTACAAATATATCTCAGGCTATGCTGAATATTAAGAAAAGAAAAACCCTTCACTTACGTCCTATTAGTTGCAATCATCGCAGAGGTTGCAGAACAGCAATTATTTATGTCGGCTGCCCTTGTTGTGAAAGTTTTTTCTTCCGCTACTGCCACCTCTAAACCCACCTCCCGAAGAGGTAGGTGTGTAAGCAGGCTGCTCGCCTAAGCTCTCCGGTACAGAAATTTTAGAAACTTCTTTACCGATAAGTTGTTCAATGGCGTGAAATTTTCTTTGCTCTTTTACACTCACCAGCGTGTATGCACTTCCTTCAGCCTCTGCACGGGCTGTGCGGCCAATACGATGCACATAGTCTTCTCCATCGTGAGGTACATCAAAATTAATTACCAGGTCAATGTTGTCTATATCTATACCTCGGCTCAAGATATCTGTTGCTACCAATACCGGTAGGCGACCACTTTTATATTGGATCAAAATATCCTCTCTGCTGTCTTGCTCCAGGTCACTGTGTATTTCGCCAGCATTAATACCGTTACGCTTTAAGTCCCGGGTTAGTTGTTTTACATTTAGTTTACTACTGCAAAAGACCAGTACTGTCTTGAACTTTTTTTCTTTTAGCAGGTGCACTATCAAGGGAATCTTTTGGGGCTCATACACCAGGTACGCCTGCTGCACAATTTTTTCTGGTGGCTTGCTTATCGAAATGTTGATCTCTGCCGGCTGATGCAAAATCTTTTTGGCCAAAGACCTGATCTTGGGTGGCATTGTTGCAGAAAATAAAAGGTTCTGTCTTTTTTTGGGAAGATGGTCAATAATGAACATGATGTCATCAAAAAATCCCATATCCAGCATCCGGTCTGCCTCATCTAACACCAGGTATTGCAGATGATCTAGCTTAACATAGCCCATTTTGATATGGCTCATCATTTTGCCAGGTGTGCACACTACAAAATCGGCTCCCATACTAAGTGCCTTTTTCTCCTGTACAAAGGCATTGCCATCGCCACCACCATATACGGCAATTGAACTCACTGACGTGAAGTAACTCAGCCCTTCCAGGTGCTGGGCAATTTGGATTGCCAGTTCCCTGGTGGGCACTATCACCAAAGAAGTAATAGCGTTGGGATCATTTTTACCCGTTAATATTTTATGGATAAGGGGGAGCAAAAAGGCTGCGGTTTTGCCTGTGCCGGTCTGGGCCGAAGCAATAATATCTTTTCCCTGTAATATGAGCGGAATTACCTGCTCCTGCACTGGTGTGGCTTCTTCGTAATTAGAGGCTTCAATTCCTTCCATCAAGCGCTCGTCAAATTCAAATTCTGTAAACTTCAAAATTGCTGTCGTATTAATTTTACTAAAGGTAACTTAAGTCGGCAATTTACGATTTTTCATTGCATTATGCTTCGTTGCTGTTGTTATAGCCAATACTACGCAGTGTCGGCCTTTCACAATGTGCCTCATCGCAAGAGGAAAGTACTCCCTCGCTTGTGGTGAGCGCAAGCCGCCGGCGTTACCTACCTTTGACGCTCTTAAATAATAAGTAAATGGTTGAGACAGGTGAATACAATACGCTAAAAGTGTTGAGGCAGGTAGATTTTGGATTCTATTTAGACGATGGGGCCGAAGGTATTTTATTACCGAAAAGATTTGTGCCGGCAGGCCTGAGCCCCGGCGACGAATTAAAAGTTTTTGTTTATCACGACAGCGACGATCGCCTCATAGCTACCACGCAAAAACCCCTGGGTGTGTTGGGTGATATTGTAAAACTGCGGGCTGTGAGCATAACAGCCCTTGGAGCTTTTATGGATTGGGGACTGATGAAGGACCTGTTTGTCGCAAAGTCTCAACAGATTACTGGCATGCTGCCCAATGGCGAATACCTCGTAAAGATTTATAGAGATGAGCAAACCAACCGCATAGCTGCTACCGAAAGATTTGACAACACCCTCAGCAATGATGTCCTCACGGTTAATCTTTTGGATGTAGTGGACATGATTGTTTATCGCCGCACAGATATTGGCTATGTGGTCATCATCAATAACCAACATACCGGTGTGTTACATCACAATGAAATTTATCGCAGCATTGGTGTGGGTGATAAGTTTGAAGGGTTCATTAAAAAGATCTACCCGGATAATAAAATTGACGTAGCGGCTGGCAAACCTGGCTACAAGCGGGTAGAAGATGAAGCCGGAAAAATTGTCAGACTCCTCCAAGAGAACGATGGCTATTTGCCCTACTACGACAAGTCGGACCCCGAGGAAATTTATGAGTTTTTTGGAATGAGTAAAAAGACTTTTAAAATGACGGTGGGAAATTTATTTAAACAAAAAAAAATAAGCTTAGAAAAAACTGGGATTAAATTGATTTAGAATTTGTGATTTCAGATGCGTGATTTCGGGGGGAGTATATAATTTAATGCGGCGTCTGGAAAAACGAAGCATTGATGCTTCCGTTACATGTGCAAAGAAGCGTATCCACTGGCTGAAGTCATTTTTTTTTCTATGAACGATCGAATTAAAAATGGGCAAAAATTCTACAATGCCTGCAAAATATAAAACCCATATGCAGGCAAAACCAGGTGTTCGCTGCTGCGGCCCACAGTATAATACTCGTCCCGCAGATAATCATATAATTTTATGGGTGCGGGACCATGCTGTTTAAATGTGTTCCAGGTGAACCAGGCGGGTTCTTTACTAAAATTAAAAAGGCAGTATAATTTTTCCTCTTCCAGCGTGCGCAGGTAGCCGGCCACATGAATATTATAGGGTGAAAGCCATGTGAGGTTTTTATTATCGGCAACTACAGCAAGTTTCCTCCGCAGGCTGATCAATTGTTTTGTGCCGGAAAATATTTGCTGCTCAACAGTTCCCGCTTCTTCAATTCTCTCATTTTTTTTCCAGTCTATCACAGGGCGATGCATCCAGCGATTATCGTAACTTTTTGTTGGGTCTTGCAAATAGGAATAGTCATTGGTATAGCCAGCCTCGTCTCCATAAAACAACATGGGCAATCCACCAATGAAAAGGCTATGAGCCTGCATGAGTAAAATCTTCTGGACTGCCTGCGCAACTCCGGCAGCATCATTTTGTTGTTGCGCCGTTTCCAAACCACATAGAGAGGCCAGCGTACCGCTGATGCGTGCATCTTGTGTTACAGGATTTACTGAAAACAGCGCTCCTTTTGCGGGCGAATCTGATCGGATGCCTGCGTAATATTCTTTTAAAAATTTTCTATGTTCATAGGGATCGAACCCTGCAGATTCAATCATATAATCGTCGTATCCCAAACCTATATCGTCGTGGCAGCGTGTATACGTAATCCATGAAGTACCATAAGGCTTTTGCAGCAGCTCATGTTGAGCGGCAAGCATCACCCTGGTATCGCCAGTAGCCAAGGCATCCCACTGCAAAGCCATTTGCGTAGCGTTGTAAGCAAAGTCGCATTCCTTTGCTGTGAACAAACCGTTTCCGAAATATTTTAAAATTTCTTTTGGCGCCACAATAGCTTCACCCAAAATAGCCATGCCCGGCGTGGCCACCTGTACACACTGTTTAATCAGTTGCAAAATAGTATGCGCTTTCGGAAGATTCTGGCAAGTAGTACCTTTTTCTTTCCAGATAAAAGCTGGAGCATCAATTCTTAAAACGTCTACTCCCAGGTTTGCATAAAAGAAAACAGTATCCAGCATATCTACAAATACCGCAGGATTCCTGTAGTTAAGATCCCACTGATAATTATGAAAAACACTCATCACCCATTTACCACATTCTTCGTTCCAGGTAAAATTTCCCGGAGAACTTTCAGGAAAAATATCCGGCATGCTCTTACCAAACTCCTTTACGTAGTCATGATCGTTACTCATGTAATAGTAATCCTGGTAACGGGCATCACCCTTTTTTGCTTTCAAGGCCCAGGCATGTTGGTCAGATGTGTGGTTTAAAACAATGTCCATCATGAGGTAAATTTTTTCTTTCCCCATCTTCTTTTGCAACAACTTTAAATCTTCTAAAGTGCCAAAGCGCTCATCAACCTTTCTAAAGTCGGAAACTGCATAGCCACCATCGCTCTCGCCTGCCGGGCTTTGCATCAAAGGCATCAGGTGCAAAAGATTCACCCCAAGTTTTTCAAAGTATTCCAGTTTGGCGGCGAGATTTGCAATGTTGCCACAAAACCGATCTACATAAAGACTCATTCCTGTAAGCTGGTTACTTAAGAACCAATTACCGGTTATTTCCTTTTCTTCATCCCTGTTTTTTGCGGTGCTGCTTCGCTTTTTATAAGCATTCATAATGGTTTCCAGCAGGGTTGTAAAATTAGCAGCGCTATGTTTACCGTACAGCTCAGTGTAGAGGAAATGTATTGTTGTGGTATTGGCCACCAATCTTGTAAAAAATAAATTATCCGCACCAGCAATGTCAATGTCTTTATCCTTTAAACATTTATTTACTTGCTGGTGCACCTTGTGATTATACATATTACCCGTTCTTTACTGGATGATGTCGCTGCTTAAATGTTTAAATGCCTCCATGGCACCCATGTACTCACAGGTACGGGCACCCGCTTTATTGGCATTGCCCACGATGCCTTGCCATTCCGGTATTGATAACTGCATAATTTCTTTCAGCGACTTATTACTCAACTGGTACAACAGTGCTCCCACAAAAGCATCTCCGGCACCGGTCGTATCCACCGGGGTTATGGCAATGCTAGGCACCAGCAGCGTTTGGGTATCTTTCCTCAAAAGTGTACCCTCTTTACCCAGCGTGATTGCAAATACAGCACTGGTTTTTTCAATAAGGACCGCAACGGCCTCATCTAAGGTTGTCTTGTTGGTTAATAGCATCGCCTCTTCGTCGCTTACTTTAAAAAAATGACAGTTGTCCAGGTAATGCCATGACTGATCTATAAATTCCTTGACGTTATTTTTAAACAACAGGTGCCGGTAATTGGGATCAAAGCTTATAAATATTTCTTTCCGCAACACTTTTTGCAACATACTTTTATAAGCTGTTTGCAAGGGGCCAGGTAAAAATGCAGTGGCAGATCCAAAATGGATAATCGAAAATTCATCCAGGTTTATGTGTTCAATTTGTTGGGTAGATAGCTGGCCATCTGCGCCACGATTAAAATAAAAATCCCGTTCACCGTTCTCCATGAGCGATACAAAAGCGAAAGTGGTGAAGTAGGCTTCATCCTGCAGCATATATTTTGTTGACACCCCAAACTCCTTCATCACTGCTATTAAGTGCTGGCCGAAAGGATCGGTGCCTACCATCGCCACAAGGTCTACCTGGCCACCCAGCGCTGCAATGGCGGCGGCTACGTTGGTAGGTGCACCGCCCGCCTTTTTTAAAAAATTATTTCCGTCAGAAAGTGATTTGCCTTTATCTGTACAAATTAAATCTATCAGGGCTTCGCCGATACAGAGAATTCTACCCACAGCACGCCCTTCTACTTCTATAACAGGAGTTGTTTTTAATGCGAAGTCTGGATGGTTTGTTTCTGTGTTGTTTGAGTCATTCATATGCTACAACTTGGACTGTTAAGGTAAATCAGATTTTAAATTATTTACTTCCGTATCATTTTTAGTGCCCTCCGCCCATGGGCATCTGTACTTCGTCAGTTGGCTTCTCTGACTTAATCAACAAAGTGAATATTGCTGCTATCAATAGAAATGCACCAGCAAATGTTATTGCATTTCGGGGATCATTATTTAAAAAGGTTTTTAAAATATATCCGAATGTCGTTGTTTGAATAAACATTGGAATAACTATCATCATGTTGATAATACCCATGTAAACTCCATACCGTTCTTTAGGAATTTTGCTTACCACCATTAAATATGGTATGCCCATCATACTTGCCCAACCAATACCGAAGCCGGTTATAGCTGGAAACAACAAATATTTATTTTCGATAAACGGAAAAGCAAGTAAGCCTACACCCGCCAAAACCAGGCAGCCAAAATGTACCATTTTAGGAGAGTATTTTTTTGCAAACCAAACGAGGCCAAAGGCGCATAAAAAAGTTACAATATTGTACCACCCGTTTACTAACCCCGTCCAGCCTACCGCCTTTTCGTACAATTCTGCATTTTGCTGGGGAGTGGTTTTGTAAACTGATAGGGCAATACTTTTTGATGAATTTTGCCAATAGCAAAACAAAGCATACCACTGAAAAAGATACACCAATGCCAACTGCCACATTACTTTCGGCATATCTAAAATGGCATCAATAATTTCTATGTTTTGTGCAAATAATATTCTTAATGTTTTATGACTCCTTGCATAATTCAACAGGTTTCTAAATAAGTCTTTGACGAATAACGACGGGATGATCAATATTGCTATGATCACATAAGCCACCACCGTGGTAAGAATAGAAAGAAAAAACTGCAATACAGGATGCGGCATTCCTGCACTTTCTTTTTTGATTATGTTCAATTCGCTTTCTGTTGGTGGAATCTCGGGAGTGGTTTTTATGCTCCACCAGATAGATCCTATAGAACAAACTGCCCCCAGGAAAAAAGAGGCAAATACCCATGTGGGCAGTTTACCGGTGGTACCAACAAAAATCAACGGAAAAATAAATAAGGAGACATTGGCGAGCGTCTGCCCGAAACCTGTAAAAAAGCTTTGGGCCTGAAAACCCGTGGGTTGCTGGCTTCCATCTAATTTATCGGCAATGAAAGCCCGGTATGGTTCCATGGCAGTATTATTGCCGGCATCTAATATCCACAACAACCCCGCTGCCATCCACAATGCACTGCTGAAAGGGAATAGAAATAAAGCAATGCTGCAAATGATGGCTCCAATTAAAAAAAAAGGCTTCCGTCTTCCAAATTTTGGATGCCATGTTTTATCACTTAAGGCTCCAATAATGGGTTGAATGATTAAACCAGTCAACGGCCCGGCCAGGTTAAGCCAGGGAATTTCATCTGGCTTTGCTCCTAAAAAATCGTAGATAGGGTTAACCGCACTTTGCTGTAATCCGAAACTATATTGAATGCCAAAGAAACCAACATTCATATTAATAATCTGCCAGAAACTCATGTGAGGTTTGCGAAGGGTCATAAGCAATCGTTGTTTATACTTTGAATATAGAACAATTTGAACGAGCCGCTGATTGCAAACGTTTGTGGTGGAAAATAAATGAGCACCCAAAGCAGCGGGTTGTGCCACGACGAAAATTAAATTGCCAATAGATCCTTAATAGATAACGGTTAGGCTTACCTGCAGCGGAGATCTGCTTATGTGTTAGGGGTAATTTTCTTCAAGGCAAGATAGACTCCGTTAGTCCAACCAAAGCCATCCTGTGAGCTGTACTCGCCTCCTCCTGCTTCCTTTGAAAGATCTTCTACATTGTACTTTTCCATCATCTTTCCGGTAGCGGCAAAAACTTTATCATTGAGTGCCAGCCATCGCTTTGCCACTTCCATTGCAAGTATATCCTGTCCATAATTTCTTAGCCCGGCAACTCCCATCCATTGTAATGGTGCCCAGCCATTGGGAGCATCCCATTGCTGAGAAGTTTCATAAAGCGTTGTGACAAGGCCTCCCGGTTTCAAAAAATTCTCTTCCAGAATTTTAGCCGCTTTCTCTGCTTGTTCCTGGGTAGCGATATTACAAAATAGTGGAACCACCCCTGCCAGCGTTAATGATTGCTTTTGTTGATTTTCTTCCCAATCATAGTCAACATAAAAATTTTCATGACTACTCCAGCAGTATTTATGCAAGGCTAGCTTCCTCTTCTTTGCAAGTTGCAGGTATACGGAAGACTTTTCTAAATTGCATGCTACAGCAAAGGCTTCCGAAATAGTCTCTTCTAAACGAACCAACAAACAATTAAGGTCTACCGGAATAATAGATGTGGTGTGAATGGTGGAAAAAGATGTTTGATCTTTAAACCAACGGCTGCTGTAATCCCAGCCTGATTCGGCCCCTGCTCTAAGATGCCGAAACAACTGCCAAGCTGGTTGGGAAGAATGCGTGGTGAGTTCTACATCTTCCCGATAAGATTCTGGTCTCGCAGTGTCATTTTCGTCCCAATACCTATTTAAGATTTCGCCATCCTGCATTTTTACAACACGCAATTGGGCGGTATTTTTTTCCCTTAACTCATTAAAGCCTTTCATCCAAAAAGCATATTCCGCCTCGAGTGCAGATAGATAACCAGGAAGAATATCTTTGCCTTTTACTTCCGCCAATAGTTGTATCATGAGTGCATAAAACGGGGGTTGAGACCGCCCCAGGAAGTAAGTACGGTTGCCATTAGGAATATAACCTACACTTTGTATGAGGTAAGAAAAATTATCTGCCATATTCTCTAATAACAGGCCCAACCCCGAGGCTTTTAATCCCAGCATCGTAAAGTAGCTGTCCCAATAATAAATTTCTCCGAAGCGACCACCAGGCACTACATAAGGATTTGGCAAAGGAATAAGAGATCCGCTTTTTAGGTCAGGTTGCCGGGTAAGCAGCGGCCATAATTGTTGGATATGTTGTTCTGCACTTTTGGGTTTATCTCCAGATAAATTTGCGGCAAATACATGCGGCAAATCAAAATGTGAGAGCACAAACTCTTTTAAATCAAAACCGGGCTGATCTTTTTCGGAAAGGTACTTTTCAAGAATAGTATGGGTTGCTATTTTCGGCACACAGTCTACAAAGGTTTTTCCATCTTTAAAAACCTGGCTCAATTGCACATCCTCAAACAAAGGGCTTAGGGTATAAATTTCCTGATGCATCTTTTAGTTTTTAATGAGATGGATGTGAGCTGATGGGATTGTTTGCCTGTGCTTGTTTCTGTAATTTTTTAAAAAAGAAAAGGAGAATAATAAGGATGGCTATTGGAAGCAATGAAAAGTAAAAAGCCGTCTGTCCGCCGTAGGCATCAAAAATATTACCTGTGATGATGGACCCGGTTGTACCACCCAGTGCTGAAAACACCACAATCAATCCGGACATAGATGCATGCTTGTGAACGGGGATGTTGCTTAAAATTACCGAGTTGATAGCTGGGTAAACCGGCGCCAGGAACAACCCGATCAGGGGAAACAAAAATGCTACCAGGGGAACGTCGGCGAGGCTATTGATGTTTAAGCCCGTAATATTTTTGGTTAACGGAACGGTTATGATTACGATCAACGCGGCTGCCAACAAGCAACCCAGCAGCACAAACAACCAATCAATTTTTCGGAGCACAATACCCGCCAGGAACCTGCCGAGTGCAATAGATGCAGATAAAATACTGGCCATTTGAATACTCAGGCTTGTAGATAATTTTAAAACATCTTTATTGAACGTAGGCAACCAACTCATAATGCTCTGTTCTATGAGCACATAAAAAAAGGCGCAAAAAATGAATACCAATACCAGGGGAAAAATAATCAGCCGCAGCATTTCTATAAAACTGTCTGCCCCAGATTTACCTTGCTCCGCTGCTTTAATTCCACTTTCATCTAATTTAGTTGAAAGCAAAAGTAGAAAGGCCATGATGGCGAGGGCGCCAAGAATATAATAGGCGTTAAACCATGTAGTAGATTTGGGATTATCATTGTCTACAAAAGCACCAAATAAAAAATAGCCCGCCAGTATCCCTACCATAAAAAAAGACTCCAGGAAATTCATCAGGCTGAGATGCTCCTTCTCACTTTTTGTTACCAGCGCAATAGTGGATAGTACTGATACTTTGATTAATGCAAAGCCAATGCCTGCGGCCGCAAACAACAATTTGGTCATCAAAAAACTATTGACCGAAGGAATGATTAAACACATGATGGCAACAAGTGCGAGCGCCATGAGCATCGTAGTTTTATACCCTATCCTGCTTACGTATGATGCTATCAAAAATGAAGTAATGGCTATGCTAAGATCTTTGAAAGCTTCCAGCACGCTGGCGGAGCCTTTAGAAATTTCAAAATTATTCTGCACCTGCAATATGACCGTTCCTACACTGTTTAGCAAAATTGCGAATACAAAATAGTTGAGGAAAAGCGAAAGCTTGATTTTGAAGTGTGGCATAGCTTTGATTAAGATAAGTTTCAAATATAACTTTATGAACCAGCAATTACAAAGTTTACACTAAATAGAACCACCGCATACCAGCATAGATTCTACCAATACCATTTTTGATATTTCTTCCTTTTGCAAACATTTCAGCATTTGTGAGAATGCCAGTTTGCCCAGTCTGACACCGCTGGTTTCTACATAACTCACTTCAGGATTATACATAGTTGGTATCAACCCATTGCTGATTGCGATGACCGCCACATCCTTCGGCACATTTAGATTGAGCTGATGAATTGCTTTCATTACGCCAATCAAAATAAGATCTCCCATACAAAATATTACATCGGGCGCTTTGCCGGAAGAAAATGCAGCCAGGGCTACTTTCCTGGATTCAAGGCTATTTTCTGGATAGTCGTGGGTTACGATAGTTTTAGGAGCCAGCTTCTTAAAAGTGTTTCCAAAAGATTGCTGCCTGTTTTTAGTAATACTGAGATTGGGGTGACCAAACAATGCAAGCACATTTTTTTTATTTTTTTGGATGATGGACTCGGCGGCAATTCTTGCAGCCGCCTCATCTGCGAGGCAAACCGAATTGAATTCTCCATTCTCCGGAACCCGGTCAAAAAATATGAGCGGGAGTTCCAGGGCTGTTAACCTTGCAAAAGGAGCCATATCCACCGTATCTACAGAAAGGGCTACAAAAAGTCCCATCACTCCATTGCGACGAAAAATATCGAGGATAGATCGCTCTACATTTACGTCATCCCTTGATTGCATTATTAAAACGGCGTAACCGTAGCGGCTAGCTTCTTCTTCTACGGCGGCAATAAAAGAATCGTAAAAAAAATTATCAATCATTGGTACGAGTATTCCCAGCACATTACTTTTTTGCGTACGAAGCTGAACGGCATGGCTATTAGGCTCATACTCCATCAATTCTGCCAGTGCTCTTACTTTGTTTTTAGTAGCTTCAGAAATATCGGGATGATTTTTTAAAGCACGGGATACTGTAGAGATGCTGATTCCAAGAGTTTGCGAGAGTTTTTTTAGAGTGCTTTTCTGCATTGCAAATCAATTTGCCGATAAGATAAGCTATGACATTGACACAATAAAAAGATTATAGACTCCGCTTGCTTGCACATTAAACTTTGTAATTTCTATTTTATTTTGACAGAACAAAAAAGTTTGTATACCGGTATCAGGAGATATAATGCGGTAAACAAATGGAACATTTACGATACCGACTTCACCCGGCAGGTATTCAGCAAATGAGAAATCATTTAACCGGGGAAATAAACTGTTTCTAAAAACACGTCAGCATGAAAAGCATGCAGCACGCTACTTTTCAGCATTGCTATTATCCGAATTAAAAGTGCGCCAGCTATGCCAAAACTCCTGGTAAGCAAACAAAGGCTTTAAGCTGGTATGGCCGTCACAGGCTTTTCCATTAATACTATACCTTATATTTTTATGGATCAATGTATCATTATCCAGTGTAAAATTATTTTCAGTATCTGGATTTTCGAAAGCAAAAAAACTTTTATCATCTTTTGCCAAAACGATAATTATATTTTTTTCGCCTAGTTTATCGATGATGATACGTTGCGCTTTTAATTTATTCCAATCGTAAGCTTTGGTCTGTTTGCCGGCCTTGACGCCTACTACCCATGACTTTTCTTTCCAGCTCAGGCTATCGGTACCTGTTAGTTTGCTTTTGCTTTTCCCATTTTCAAATTTTCCGGTGGTATCATACATCTCTTTAAAGGCCAAATCTTCCTGCATTACCAATGAATTGGGATTTAGCTGCAACCATTTGGCCAGCGAAGTCTGGGTACTGAAATACTCTGGCAGCTTTTGTCCTTTTAATTTACCGGTGATAGCTTCGCCGGTAGCCTGCCGCCACCAGCTTTTAGTACCAGCATCTTCAAACACTGCATTAAAATGATCCATACCAACCAAACGAAATTTTTCTGCTGCACCATTTACTATGGGCTCAAAAACACGGCCTGTCCGGCATACTGTGCAATAGGTTATCAACAAAGATTTACCGCCAACCGTATCTTGTACCTGGTGATGATAACCTAAAAACCTGATGGGATATGCTTTGGCTTCGCCATTGTTTTCAACGCCTATCACCAAACGACTGCTGTCTACTTTATTGAGGGCAGCAGTTGCCATAAACAATTTTTTTGGCTGTTCGAACATTGCATCGGCTGCCATATAAAAATTAGCCATATAGATAACAGCTCCCAAAATCAGGAGTGGTATGGCCAACGTCCATTTACGTTTCCAGCGGGCTTTGAAAAATCCAATAAGCAAAATGGCTGTAAAAAAACCCCTGAACACCCAGCGCCATTTGTTTAAAAAATAGGCTACATCAATGCTGTTCATGCGTTGGCTCCCAGGCATGGGCATAATGAAATACACATTGGATATTTCAAACAGTAGGAGGCCGATAAAGCCGAAGTAAAATGTTTTTTTCATATCATTTTAAAGTTGATGTTGCACCACATTATCGTGGATTGGTTTGGTATCTCTCCCGTAACAGCTTGTATACAACCGCCGTCACGGTTTGCAACCGCTGACGGGGTTCATAACTTCCCTTTGGAAACTTGGGTCTACGGCGGCTCAGTGGCAATGAGTTCTTTTATGCCTCCCGTTAAAGTAGAGGGGCCACGTTTTAAAATTTGCTTTAATTAATGGATTGGGGTAGCCGTATCCTTGCAGTATTCAAGAAGGACGGTGATGCCAGGCAGAGGATCTTCCAGGAGAATGTAAGGCATAGTGGGTTGTATTATATTTAGAGTAAATTGTTAATGACTCAGAATAAAAGGGACAGATTTGCAGCAATGCTAAAAAGTACAATCACATTTAATAACCCGCAGCCCGAATGGCTACACATATTCTAATGCCCCAGGCATAATTTCACAATCTAACAGCCAGGGTTAAACTTCCATTGCGGCCATCAGAAGACCATACACCCGGCCCCGGGTAAAATAAGGGGCGCTTTGTAAAATATTGTTCGTTGGTTAGATTGTTAAGCGCCAGTTTAATTTCGAGGCTTTTTGAAATGCTGAAACCTGCATTCATATCCAGGATACTGTAAGATGGCACGAGGCCCACCGCAGCAGTTGTCTTTGGAGGATTTACTGTGTTCAACGGGTCAGAGAAAGTAGCTGCGGTATAACTGTACAATGCAGCAATACTTAACTTTTTCAGCCGTAGGGTAATTCCATTTCTAGATATAAGATCAGGTGCACTCTCCACTTTATTGCCGCTAATATTGATATTTTCGGTGCCAGATCTTACGATAGCATCGGTATACCGGGCATGCATAAATGCGGTGGAGGTAAAAACCGAAAGACTTATTTTTTTACACAACAACCAATCCCCTTGTATAAAGATTTCTGCCCCTTTCGTAAGTGAACTACCTACGTTTGTGCGGTAGGTGTAAAAGTTTCCGGCATTATCCGTTTGTGCTAATGTGCCAAAGCGATTGTTGTATTGCAATACAAAGGCATTTACATCCCATCTTAAAAATTTCCTGTTACCCCTAAAACCAAATTCCGCATTGTATCCATTTGAATTTTTAATATCCGGATCCACTTTTTCATACAATGATGCAGGGATGATATCTTTAAAAATCATTGGCCGGTAACTTTGAGATAAACCGCCATATAACTCTATCTGAGAAAAAGGTTTGTAAGAAATGTTTACACCCAATAGTGAAAAATGATGCTCCATGGAAACAGGAATCTGATTTTCCGGATAATAGACAATCTTACCACTCATGTCCGATTTTCCGGTTTCGACTCTTGCTCCAAAATTGATGGAAAGATTTTTTTGAAGTTGAAATTTATTTTCTGCAAACAAAGCAACGTTCTTTGTCTTAAAATGTAGATCCCTGCCCCATACAGGATTCACAAGACTCAAATCATAATCGCTGCCCGTAGTTCCTTTCCCCAGCTGTGTGCGATGCATATCGTTGTTCATATATTGGATGCCGGCTGCTAGGGAACTCATTTGTTTTGCCAGCTTATACTTTTGTAGCAAGCGCAACTCGGTGGTGTAACTATTAAATCGGTCTATATCTACCTGGCGATTATTGTAATTACCGGTGGCCGTAACGATGCTGTCTTTCACATTCGTAGGCTTGTCAAACAACACACTGTTTCGTCTGCCCAAAACTGCTGAGGAGGTTAACTGCAATTTTGTTTTGTCTCCCAGTTGCCAGTGTATAATTACGGAGGGCACATGAATATTGGGACTAAAATAGTTTCGGGACCGGGTGGCTTGTTTTGGATCGGCGGTAAACATGCTATCTGTAAGCGGGCCCGGCACCCGGGATAAATATTCAGACCGGGACCATTCTAACCTAACGGATAAATTTTTAGTAGGTTCGTAAGAAAGCGTCACAGACTCAGCTTCAGAATTGGTATGTTCATTCTTCCTGTATCCATCCCGGGATTTTCGGTATACGTAGGCATAGTACTTAAACTTACCTGACTTTCCGCCTACAGCATTATAACTACTCAATAAATTAAAAGATCCTATGGTATTTATACTTTCAAAACCAAAAGGCTTGCTGGTATCGCCCTGCTTGCTGATGTAATTGATCATACCGCCAAACTGGGCTCCATATTGCAAAGAGCCTGTGCCTCTTACTATTTCAATACGCTCCACACTTTCAAGCGGCATGTTGTAATGACTGGCGGGGTAGCCATACATGTCAGAGTTCGTCAATACTCCGTCTTTACGAATATTAAATTCCCACCCACGATGTGGGTCTAAACCCCTGGCTGCAATGTTTACCTGGTTGCCCGAGCCATCCATATCATATACAAACACACCGGGTATTTTTGCAAAAACCTGGCGACCGGTTTTATTGGCAATATCTGCTGCAATATTGGTAAGATTTATCACTTCCGTTTTTTTGCCAGAAAAGATATAAGTCCCATGTTCGGCCGGCAATTGCTTTACAATATTTTGATTGAGCTGGGTATAAAAAGTGAGGCTATCTAAAGATCTTATTTGGATTAGAGTATCCTTGTTTGATGGCTGCTGCGCAGAAGCCACCCCAATAAAAAATAACAGGATTGTTAGAACTATATTCTGTTTCAAAGTAGTTATGACATTATTCCACAGGCCCTGTTGTAACAGTAGCGTGTGAAAGATGAATCAATTGTTTATTCTGCTCCGTCAATGCGACCCCTTGAGATTGCATAACTCCCTACTTTATTGCCTGTGATAATACCTACTTCGCAATCGCTTCTAAAATGTATGGCACCATACATCCGGGAATCGGAGGCCTCTTTTGCCATGGCAGCAAACTGCGACGCCTTATTAGGAACGATGTAGCCAAGCACCGTGCTGGCGGCACCGCTAAAAGTACTATGACCACTTACATATGCAGGAAAGTTTGGTAGACCGATATCCGTTTTAATGCGTGTATCTACCTGCATTGGCCTTGGGTTGAAATAAGTGTACTTCGCATCCCAGCACGCAATACCCGCATCCATTAAACTCATGTTGAGCAAAGCCATATTTCTTGCCCATCTTACTTCGCTGAAACGCTGCTTTACAAAATCTTCAGATGCTATTGCATCCCAATGACCCGGCGGTGTGTAAGTATTGGCACCATCTGCCCAAAAGTGAACAATTTCTATTCTATTGCGGTCGTAATTTTTTGCATAATACAACACTTCATCTGCTTCAATTTTAAATTGTACGGAATTTGTAGATGGGGGAGGTGATGAACTGATATTGGTAACCATCGTTAAAGAATCAAATAAAAATGTTTTTACTTTTCCAAATAATGGCAACATGGGTGGACGTTTTGGAAGGTCCTGGCTTATCCAGGGCATTTCGCCTGTGGCTGCAGTTTGCAATTCCATTTGTGCCCAAAGTACAGCTGTGCCTACTGATGATCCTGCCCTGTCAGTTCTTGCTCTTGCTGTAAATTTTTGTGCCACTGCTCTACCTAATAATTCACCGGCTTCTACATCGCTGCGTACATTTGCCCCTGCAATAATTCGGTATCGTTTATGTTCTTCTGCTTTCTGTTGAATAAAATCCTGATCGGCAGGAAATAATAATTTCAACAATTCTACAGTTACACCCACTACAGCCGCATCTTCAGAAGGATAAGAACCTAGATCATTTTGTGGCACCAATGCCTTTACACCGACATCAATTTTATAAGGCGCCTGGCGGTTGTACAGTTTTTTATAATAATAACTTGCAATTAATGCGTCGTATTGCGCTGCCGCAACATATGCATATGCACGGGCAGCATAAGGCGGATTGCTGAAAGGAAAAACAGGATATGCAAAAGGATTTGCAGCACTTGGAATAGGATATGTACCATCTGCATTTTGATAAGGTGGAATGTTGTGTTTTGCAACAAGTTCTCTCAAAATTTCATTCCACCTCAGTACCGCACCGGCGCTCCAGTATGCGATGGAATTTTTTTGGGTTTGATTTAAATTCTTTTGCCATCCTTTAATTTCGTTTATTTCTGAAACATAAGCAGGCGTTGTGGTTGCGGCCGGAGCGGCTACAGGAAATTCAGTAGGTCCGGTTAATAAAATCGGCTTCCATATACCGGCATTTACATCGGTTTTTAAAGGATCTAAGGCAGGGAATTCTAAATTCCGTTCTACTATAGTTTTATTGCAAGACTGTACTATAAAAAACAGTAAAAACAGGTTGA
>JAYTBG010000375.1:0-3022 GCA_043737055.1 Chitinophagaceae bacterium
CAATCTCTGGTAGTAAGTAAAGCACTTGTTTTCCTTGCCTAAACTGCTCTTCCATCAACTTTATATACAATTGTGTTTTGCCACTGCTCGTTACCCCGTGGAGCAGACAAACGTTCTTGTCACTAAAGGCAGTGCGCACCTGCGCCAGGCTTTGTTCCTGCTTATCGCTTAATGTAAACTGAATGTTTACTTCTTTGGGCAAACTGGCTATGCGATCTACACTCCGCTTTTCTACCAACAATATATTTTTATCTACAAGGCCTTTCAATTGAGCAACCGTTGCACCTGATTTTTTGAGTAGTGCCGGCTGTGATACATCGCCCGCCGTTTTTTGCAGGTGCAAAAATGCGAGCAATAACTCCATCTGTTTTGGCGCTCCCTTCCAGTCATTAAGCACTTTGCTAAGAGCATCTTCTGAATGAAACTGTGCATGCAACAACACATAGTTTTCCTTTTTCACCTTATAACGTTCGCTTAATTCTTCCCAGATGAAACAAACATTTTTATCAATAAGCTTTTTGATGATTGGGTATACGTGGTTTGCATCTAGTATTTGCTGTATCTCGGATAGCTGCAATTGTTTCTTAAGTAACAGTGCTTCTGCTACTAAAAATTCTTCGTTATCCAGGTTGGTAAAATCATCCCCAATCTCTTCGTTGAAGATCACAATTGTTTCGCTGCTAAGCTTAAAGTTCGCTGGCAATGCTGCGGCCATTACTTCTCCTTCGGAGCACATATAGTAGGTGCTCATCCACTCCCAAAATTCTAACTGTTGTGGATATAACAAGGGTGCATCATCCAAAACATTTATAATGGGCTTGGTGCGATAAGGCGGCTGTGTAGTAGAAACAGATTTTACAATACCAGCATACTTTTTATTTTTCCCCAGCACCACTTCTACCCTGCAGCCGGGTAATGCTGTTGCCAGTAAATTGTGAGGCACTTCGTAAGTATACACTACCGGGAGTGCCAACGGAAGCACGACCTCTGCCCAGTGTGTTGGCTCTGTTTCAGTAAACAATATTGTATTTGGTTGCAGCATTTATGGCTTTATCCAGGAAGCCTGGTATTTTAAAAGTCCTTTTTCCATAGCATCAAAAACTTGTTGTTTCAATTTGCCTACGTCAGCTAAACTATATCCATTCACTGAAACTTCCTGCAGGTATACCGCTCTTGATCTACCTGGTGTGAGCGAAAAAATACTACTGTAATGCAGGCGGTCGTATGCGTCTAAAAATAACACGGGTTTTATGGGGGTCTGTGTGTCGATGGCAATGCGAAAGGCTCCGTCATAAAAATCTTTCAATGGCCGATCGCTTATGTTAAAAGTCCCTTCGGGGGCTATAACGATTGATATGTTCTTCTTTAGTACCTGTTTCAATATAGACACACTTTTTGCACGGTGGCTTGCATCACCTCTATCTACGGTAACAACAGCGTTCCGGTAAATGAAGCCAAAAATTGGAATGCGGCTCATCTCTGCCTTGCCCAGGACTCTAATGGGCTGATATCTGAAAGCACACATTAGAATCGGGATGTCCATGTAAGAAATATGGTTAAAAACGAGTATGCTTGGCCTGCTGTCATCATGAGGGGCTTCAAAAATATTATGATGGCGTATGCCCCAAAACAACATGCAGGCCTGCGCCCAAAATCGGCAAAGGCTATATATTAAATTGCCTCCTTTTACTTTACCCATTAAGGAAGCTAATACTATCAATGGAAACAGCACCAGCATAATGCCCAGGAAGACCACAAATGCATAGATACTATACATGACCTTTATAACCCGGAACATTAGCTTCATAAATTGACCACAAATATAGATTAACCTATGGACAGAATTGGCAAAACCTTGACCGAGACGAAGCGCTTGTGCTCACTGGATCCTTGGTTTACAAACGTTTAGACCAATGCCTGCGATTTGGGGAGTATAGGCTTTAGGGACCCTGGCCAAAAACTTTTGAAAAACGTTTTGCCAATAACTATAAATCCTTACCTTTGCCGTCCTAAATTCGGGATGTATGTTAGCAGTAGTAAAAATCGCAGGTCAACAATTTACAGTAAAAGCAGGAGATAGCTTCTACGTTCCTCACATCGAGGGTAAAACAGGAGATTCTATTGAATTTTCTGAAGTTTTATTCACTTCAGATGGTGGAACCATTGTAAGTGGTGCAGACGTAAAAGCAGTTGTAACTGCTGAAATTGTTAGCGACCTGGTTAAAGGTGATAAAGTGATTGCCTTCAAAATGAAAAGAAGAAAAGGTTTCCGTAAAAAGCACGGACATCGTACGCAGTACACTCATTTAAAAGTGACTGCAATTGCTTAGTTAAGTTTTGAATTTTGGTTGAAATTCAGTTCTTGTTTTCAGCAATCAAAACTTAAAAAACTAACCAATTAATTAACGAATAAAATCTGTAAAAAATGGCACACAAAAAAGGGGAAGGCTCGGTTAAAAACGGTCGTGATTCTCAAAGTAAAAGATTAGGTGTAAAAATATTTGGTGGCCAGGCTGCGCAATCTGGAAACATCATAATTCGTCAGCGTGGCACTGTATATCATCCCGGTAAAAATGTAGGTGTTGGTAGAGACTTTACCATCTTTGCATTAACCGATGGTGTTGTTGAATTTAGAAAAACTAAAGGCGATAAAACTTTTGTTTCTGTTGCAGCCGTTGAAGCAACTGCCTAGTTGTCAATATTTTTTTTGGTTATATCAAAATAGTATTTATTTTTAAGTATTATTTACTAACCAATTAAATTCTACAAAAATGGCAACTGCAAAAAAAGCCGCTCCTAAAAAAGCCGCTGCAAAAAAAGCTGCTCCTAAAAAAGCTGCACCCAAAAAAGCTGCTCCTGCAAAGAAAGCTGCTCCTAAAAAAGCTGCTCCTGCAAAGAAAGCCGCTGCAAAAAAAGCTGCTCCTAAAAAAGCTGCTGCAAAAAAAGCTGCTCCTGCAAAGAAAGCCGCTGCAAAAAAGAAGTAATCTTCTTAAAAAGTAATAAAATTCAAGTTCCGGTTTTT
>JAYTBG010000376.1:0-7414 GCA_043737055.1 Chitinophagaceae bacterium
AGCACGCCTTAAGCAGGATTGCTTCACCGTATACAAATGAAGAAGCCCCGTCCAATATCGGGGCTCTTCGTTGTCCTGTAGTGCCTAACAAAAAGTATATCACAACAGCCCTTTTTAAGGCTGGTATTTTTAAAGATTGGTCATCATTTAGAGGAAAGTACCTGCCGCTGGCAGTCAGGAGTTATCCTGCTGTTGTAGTTTCGTTTCTTTAGATGAGGTAAGTTTTACAATTGTAATAAGCTATGCAATTGCATGGTTAATAAGCGAATAATAATAGATTTTATTGTACGCTGTAGCTGCTTTAAAAAGATTTATTTAATTCCTATATATTTTGAAATAAATATCACGCTAACCGATACGTATAAACGCTTTTATTATCGGGTCATTGAATCGTAGTCTTACGTTTAACATGCAAACTGTAGTAAGCAAATGCTGCACTAAGTAACATAAATACGGCGCCTAATAAAAAAGCGGCTCCTGAGAAATGTACCGGGGCTGCGGGCTTGGTAAAATAAGCAAAGAGTCCCGTCATGAGTGGTGGACCGGCTATCGAAGTAAGGCTAATGAGCCCTGCCAGCGCACCTTGTAACTCGCCTTGCTCATTAGCCGGTACATTGTGGCTAATGATAGATTGCAATGCCGGGCCTGCAATACCACCGAGGCAATACGGTACGAGGAAGACAAACATCATCCAACTTTCGGAAGCAAAGGCAAATAATACGAGGCCAAGAGAATACAGTAACAGTCCTGTATAGACGCTTTTTTCGTTTCCTAATAGAGGGTTGATAAACCGTATCAGTCCCCCCTGTACGAGTGCTACTAACAGGCCCACGACCGCCAGCGAAATTCCAATCATTGTTTCGTCCCATCCAAACTTTTCGATGGTAAAAAAACTCCAGTTGCTTTGCACTGCATGCGAAGCAAGATAAATAAGAAGAAAGGATGCCACCAGGCCACCCATAGCAGGATACTTCTTAAGCTGCCGCAGAGAGCCTACCGGGTTGGCCCGATACCATTGAAACTTCCTCCGGTTCTCCGGTTTTAAGGATTCGGGTAGCACAAAGTAGCCGTATAAAAAATTGATAAATGTAAGTGCTGCTGCTACCATAAAAGGTATTCGGGGGCCGAGGCTACCCAACAAGCCCCCCAGTACCGGTCCTATAATAAAGCCCAGGCCAAATGCGGCGCCAATCATTCCAAAGTTTTGCGCCCTGTTTTCTTGCGTACTGATGTCAGCAATGTATGCCGTTGCGGTAGTTATGCTGGCACCCATTATTCCGGCAAGTGCCCTCCCTACAAAAAGCCAGGTAAGCGTCGGCGCAAAGGAAAGCAGTATATAGTCTAATGCAAATCCCATCAGTGCGATCAGGAGAATAGGCCTCCTGCCAAACTGGTCGCTCAGGCCACCCAAAACTGGCGAAAAGATAAACTGCATAATGGCAAAAGTGAAAGTGAGCCATCCACCATAAGCAGAAGCCTGGCTGATGGTGCCGCCAGTAAGTTCCTTAATAAGGCCCGGCATCACCGGAATAATAAGTCCCAGGCCGGTGATATCGATTATTAAAGTAATAAAAATAAAGCCGATGGCGGCTTTGCGGGTAGATGCCATAATATTAATTGAGATCGCCTATGGATACGAAAGGGGGGAAGATACCACTGCTTTAGATCTTAAAAAAATGTGTAAACAAGACGGCGCCTGCACGGGGTGATGTTTGACATGTAGAGTGAAAGTGCCGGTTGAATTCTGTTGCTTTTAACCGATGCAGTTTGGTAGCGTAAAATCTTCTACATTTAACTGTCAATAAATTTCTTAGGCTCGTAGTGTTACGCCATTTCTTTTCCTAATTATGAAAAAATTTTATACAAACATAAAGATCACGTGGGTTTTTGCCGCAGCGGTGATGTGTGTTTTTGTGCTCGTGGTAGAGGCATATAAAAACCTGAGGTATGTAAACAAAGACAACAGAAAACTCCAATCGCAGGTAGAGGAAATGATCTTCTTCGAGAATATCTATGCTCACGTGCAGGCAGTGGATTCTGGCCAGCGTACTTACCTGAGAACAGACGATGAAGATCTTTTAGACAGATATTATTTTGGAATGGCCGGGCTCAAAAGAGATACTGCCAAATTAAGAGATATTTTAACGCATGCAGACACTGTGCAAAATGAGGTAATCAAAAGATTACAATACCTGTTAAGCAGTAAATACAGTTATGCAGTTACCGTAATTGAAGAGCGACGGTTGTCTTCTTACGACTCATTGGGTTCACTTAAAAAAGATAGGGAGAATAAACTTTTAAGCGATTCTATTCAATACCAGATAGCCAGGCTGCAAAATTACGACCGCCAGAAATTGTTAAGTGCAAGTGAGAACCGTCAAAACTTTTCTGAAAACCTTTCTTACCAGTTTTACATTCTTGCATTTTTATTCCTTGTATTTCTCATAGCGGCATATTACATGACCAATCGGGACTTCAAAAGAATCAGCAAGGCAGAGCAGCAGCTAAAATATAATGCTTCCGTGCTTCGCAATGTATCTGACCCAATTGTTACAACAAATGTTGCCAATAAAATTACTAACTGGAATATGTATGCTGAGGAACTGTATGGTTACACCGAGGCTGAGGTATTAGGCCTGGATGCAAACGATGTTTTTCGCATCGATAGCAGCGATGACCTATTGAAGGAGTTAAAGAATCCAGGCTCCAAAAACGATTTTTGGAAGGGTGAGTTACTCCATTACCACAAAGATGGAAGGTTGATAAATATTGATGCAACAGTTTCTTCCATCATAGACGATAACCAGCAGAAGGCTGGGCTGGTAAGGGTTTTTAGAGATATTACTGAACGCAAACTAACGGCTGAAAAGTTACAGCGCCTCACAATGCACCTAGAGGAGGAAGTTCAGATTAAAGCCGCGGAACTTAATAATGTTTTTGAAAGAATTACGGATGCCTTTATAGCGTTAGACAATGATTGGAATTACACATATGTAAACAAAAAAGCTGCAGAGTTGTACGACAGGCCGATAGATGATTTGGTGGGAAAAAACATTTGGGAAGAGTTTCCTGATATAGTAGATGAACCCTTTTATCAGGCTTTACAAAAGGCTAAACAAACGAAGCAAGCTCAGCGAGCCGAACTTTATTACTCCAAAACCGGCCAGTGGTTTGAAGATCTCATTTATCCATCGCCCAATGGTATCTCCGTTTATTATCATGATATAACCGACAAGAAAAATGCTGAACTACATCTCCAGCTTGCCCACGAAAAGCTCAGCTACCATATTAACAACACTCCTATGGGCTTCGTGGAACTTGACAAAGACTTTAATATCAAACAGTGGAGCCCGCAAGCCGCAGAAATATTTGGGTGGAGCAAAGAAGAATTATCTGATAAGAGCACCATTCTACAACAGCTGGTGTATGAAGCCGATTTGCCAGAAGTAGAGGAGAGTATCAATGCGATATCTTCAGGAAAACGGCATAACAATGTATCACAAATAAGAAACCTTACAAAAAGCGGTGAAATCATCTACTGCGATTGGTATATCTCTGTAATTAGAGACGAACATGGAAGGTTTGCAGGGGTAATGAGTATGGTGCAGGATATTACAGAGCGTAAAGAAATTCAAAAAGATCTCGAAGAGGCAGAATTCAAATTTCGTAGCCTGGTAGAACAATCAATGGTAGGTGTGTACATAGTTCAATCAGATAAGTTTACCTATGTAAACCCCCGTTTCCAGGAATTAACGGGTTATAGCGCCGATGAAATGATTGATAAACTAAGTGTATCGGATATAATTTTTGAAGAGGATCGTCCGAAAATTATTCAAAACCTTTTTCAAAGATTGAAGGGTAATGAGAAAAGCATGAACTACGAACTGCGTGGTTTAAAAAAGAATGGAGAAATATTTTACGCAGAGGTTTTTGGCAGCTTAACCCAGTATCTCGGCAAGCCGGCTATCATAGGTACACTGATAGATGTTACCATAAAACATGAATCCGTTTCCAGGATACAGGAGTCTGAGGAGGCTTTGCGAAAATCGAATGAAAGATTTATGCTTGTAGCTAAAGCTACCAATGACGCAGTATGGGATTGGAATATAGCTGAAGACCGGATTTGGGGCAATGAAGTTTTTTCCGGCTTCTTTAATGTGCCGGTAGGAACAGACTTAAATTTCGAGGAATTTAAGTCGAGGATTCATCCTGATGACAGAGCAGTAATGGATGAAAATCAGCAGCGGGCGTTCGAACAGCGTAAAACTATCGTGATAGAAAAGTTTCGGTTTATGACAGCCAATGGTGAGTACCTAACTATTAACGATAGGGCTAACATTTTGTATGATGCTGATGGCAAACCAATTCGTATGCTGGGTGCCATGCAGGATATAACCGAACAGAAAAGAAATGAGCAACAAATAATGCTAGAGAAGGAATTGTCAGATTCCATCATCAACAGCCTTCCGGGGGTATTTTATTTGTACAACCGGCAGGGCAATTTTTATCGATGGAACAAAAATTTTAACCAGGTTACCGGTTATTCAGACAAGGAAATAAAAATGCTACACCCTCTGGACATGTTTGACGAGAACGATAAACCGTTGCTGGTGCAAAAAATTGATAATGTATTTTCCTCTGGTAACGACTTTGTAGAGGCCAGGCTCCTTTGTAAGGATGGAACAAAGATTCCTTTTTATTTTACCGGCCGGGTAATTAATTATGAGGGCGAGGTTTGCCTTTTAGGCGTAGGTTTAGACACCAGTGAGAAGGTGCGCTCCCAGGATGAATTGGCCCGGAGTGAAGAGAAGTATCGCACCATTATTGAGCAGGCATCCGATGGTATCTTTATTAGCGACATAGCCGGTAAATACGAGGAAATTAACTCTAACGGGGTTAAGCTTACGGGCTACAGCAAGGAAGAATTGTTGAAATTAAATCTCTTTGATCTGTTGGCTCCCGGAGACGAGATTAAAAATCCCCCAAAGTTAGATGAGATCATGCAGGGTAATGTGGTATTAAATGAACGATTGTTAAAAACTAAGTCGGGCGACCTTATTGAAGTGGAAATAAGTGCCAAGCTTTTGGCAGACGGTCGCTTCATTGGCATTGTTAGAGATATAACCGAGCGCAAAAAAAATCAGGAAGCAATGCGTAAGTCTGAGGAAAAGTACCGATTACTTTTTAATCAGAATCCCATGCCCATGTGGATGCTCTCCCGACCCACAAACCGCTTTCTTGATGTTAACAATGCGGCTATTGAATTTTACGGGTATAGTAAGCCAGAGTTTTTAGAAATGAAAGGACAAGACATCACGGTAAAAAAACGTAAGACCGCCAGGCCATCCCCAAACTTTGTAGCCAAGGGCGACAACTTTGCAGGTATTTTAGAACATAGGAAGAAAGATAGTACGACCGTTAAAGTAAACATTATTGGTAATAGCATAGTGTACGAAGGCATGGATGCAATGTTAGTATTAGCCAATGACGTAACTGAAAAAATTCTGGCAGAAGAGGCGCTTAACAAATCACATCATGACTTGCGCCAGTTGGCAACCCATTTGGAAAAAGTGAGAGAAACAGAACGCACACACATAGCCCGGGAAATTCACGATGAGCTCGGTCAGCAGCTTACCGGCTTAAAAATGGACATCTCCTGGCTAAACCGCAAAATAAAAAATCAGGATGCAGAGGTTCACTCAAAAATTACAGAGACCATCCAATTGATAGACACAACTGTGAAAACCGTACGCCGGATTGCCACCGAACTGCGCCCAAGTATTCTTGATGACCTCGGCCTCATTGCAGCGCTGGAATGGCAAAGCGAAGATTTTGAAAAACGTTTCGAAATAAAATGTTTTTTCAAAAGCAATGTAACAGAAGCCCTCGTAACTGCCGACCTTGCTACAGGTATTTTTCGCATTTACCAGGAATGCCTTACTAATGTGCTGCGGCATTCCCAGGCGGCAATGGTGAGTTCCATTTTAGAAATTAAAAATAAAATTTTAAGGCTCAGCATTACAGATAATGGCAAAGGGTTTATTGCGAAAGAGATTGCCAATAAGAAGACTCTTGGGTTATTGGGCATGAAAGAGCGAACTAACCTATTGGGCGGTAGCTACGAAATTACCAGCAGCCCGGGCGAAGGAACTTCCGTTTTAATTATAGTACCTTTAAGCACTAGCTAAAAATTAATATAGAAATGCTAAGGGTTTTAATTGCAGATGATCACACAGTAGTTCGGCGTGGCCTCAAACAAATATTGTTGGAAGGTTTTCCGTTGGCCGAAGTTGAAGAAGTGGCAGATGCTGAAGAACTGGTGAAAAAGATTATTCACTCTACCTGGGATCTCGTAATAAGCGACTTAAGCATGCCCGGCAGAAGCGGCCTTGAAGCCTTGCAGCAGATAAAGCAGATACAGCCTAAACTTCCGGTTCTTATTTTGAGCATTCATCCTGAGGAGCAATATGCCATCCGTGTTTTGCGTGCAGGCGCCTCCGGTTATCTAAGTAAGGATATGGCACCTGATGAGCTTGTAATAGCGGTTCAGAAAGTACTGATGGGTAAAAAATACATCACTGACACCATTGCAGAAAAATTGGCTTCAGTATTAGACCAGGATAGCACCCGGGCTCCGCATGAAATACTATCCGACAGGGAGTTTTCGGTACTTAAGCTTCTTGCTTCCGGTAAGTCAGTTTCCGAAATTGCTGATTCCATGTTTCTTAGCGTAACCACCGTAAGCACATACCGAACCCGGATTATGGGAAAGATGAACATGAAAAATAACGCAGATCTCACTCTTTATGCTATAGAAAATAAGCTTCTCTAGGCTATCCCTGTAGTAAAAAACCTACGTTTCTCTTTTTTGAAAATTACAGTATAATTAGCCACGGTGTTACAAATAGCCATGGCTGGAACGTATACTTTTATATTAACAAAAATTAGAGATGCAAAGCAATTGCTTTAACATATTGTTGGTTGACGATTCGCAATTGGTAGTTCAAAGGTTGTTTGAAATTCTTAATGAACTGGATTGCGTCAACTCTCTCAAAGAAGCAAATTCATACTACCAGGCTGTTGCCGTATTAGATAATACTTCTATTGACATTGTGATGATGGATATTCATTTACCAGGTAAAAACGGAATTGAGTTATTGAAATATATTAAAGAAAATTATCCTGCTATTATTACTGTCATGCTTACCAACCAGGTAAGTACATCATACCAGTCTTTGTGCAAGGCTATGGGTTGTGATCATTACATAGATAAAAGTAGTGAATTTGAGAAAATTGCCGGGTTGTTGGAATCTTATCTACCCGTTTAAACAATATTAGAATCCTCGAAAAACCACATGAGAGGCCTGTTCTCTCCAAAACATTCTAATCGATAATTAATTCAATTGTCTGTGAA
>JAYTBG010000377.1:0-16579 GCA_043737055.1 Chitinophagaceae bacterium
CCTGCATCGGTACCTTACCACTGAGGGAGTTCCATCTATGATATATTATCCTGTGCCCGCTCACAGGCAAAAAATGTTTGAGGCTTTTGGTGGTGGAGACTATCATTTGCCCATTACAGACTGGCTTACTGAAAGGGTGATATCACTACCCATTCATACGGAGCTAGACGAGGAGCAACAACAGTTTATCGTCGACAAAGTATTAGCATACATTAAATAATAACCCCAATAAACCCACCATCAATTTATGAAAATTGCAGTTGTAGGCACAGGCTATGTAGGACTGGTAACAGGCACTTGTTTTGCAGAAACCGGCAATAATGTAACCTGTGTTGACATCGATCAAAATAAGATTAAAAAGTTAGGTTCAGGCCAGATCACTATATACGAGCCGGGCCTGGAAAAACTTTTTATCCGGAATCAGAAGGAAGGAAGGTTGCATTTTACTACCAATTTAAAAGACGCCATCAACGATGCGGAGGTAATTTTTCTTGCATTGCCAACACCGCCGGGTGAAGATGGTAGTGCAGATCTGAAATATATTTTGGGTGTAGCCAGCGATTTGGGCAGATTAATACAGCCCGATGATTACAAGATAATTATTGATAAAAGTACAGTGCCTGTAGGTACCGCAGAAAAGGTGAGGAACGCCATAAATGCATCTGCTACCGCAGACCTTAGTAAAGCTTTTGATGTAGTGAGCAACCCGGAGTTCTTACGGGAAGGCGTAGCCGTAGAAGATTTTATGAAGCCAGACAGGGTAGTAATAGGCACCAATTCTGAAAGGGCTATTAAAACATTAAATGATTTGTATGCACCGTTTGTGCGCCAGGGCAATCCATTGATTTTTATGGATGAAAAGTCCGCGGAGCTTACCAAGTATGCGGCCAATGCTTTTCTTGCAGTTAAGATCAGCTTCATGAATGAGATAGCACAGCTCTGCGAAAAGCTGGGAGCAGATGTAGATATGGTGCGCAAAGGCATTGGAAGCGATGAACGCATTGGAAGAAGATTTCTTTTTCCGGGCATTGGATATGGTGGGAGCTGTTTCCCTAAAGACGTGCAGGCATTATCTAGATCATCTAGTGAGGCAAACTACCAATTTAAAATTTTAGAAGCAGTGATGGCAGTGAACGATAAACAAAAGCTGCATCTTCTACCTAAAATAAAAAGCTATTTTTCCGATAACGTTAAGGGCAAGCACTTTGCTTTGTGGGGTCTTTCCTTCAAGCCAAATACGGACGATATCAGGGAAGCGCCAGCCTTATATATAATAGATGAGTTGTTGGCGGCCGGCGCCACGGTAAGCGCTTTTGACCCCGAAGGCATGAAGAATGTACAACAGCTCATAGGCGATAAAATTCAGTATGCAAGTAGTCCTTATCATGCATTAGAGAATGCAAATGCACTCATAATTGCCACAGAATGGAATGAGTTTAGAACACCGGATTTTGCAAAAATTGGTGATACGCTTTTGGCCAAGGTTATTTTTGACGGAAGAAATTTATTTGACCTCAACCAGATGAATGAGTTGGGGTATCATTACGAGAGTGTCGGTAGAAAAGCAATTTTTCAAAGTAGCTAACCAGGTTCAAAATGCCGTTTTTTACCACGCATATTAATACGAAACACAATTGAGCACAAATACAACTATTGAGCATTCAAGCCGCGGACGAGTACTGGTAACAGGCGCCGCAGGTTTTTTAGGGTCCCATCTTTGCGATCGGTTTATCAGGGAAGGCTTCGATGTGATTGGGATGGATAATCTCATCACCGGCGACCTGAAAAATATTGAGCACCTTTTTAAACTTAAAAATTTTGAATTTTATCATCATGATGTTTCAAAATTTATTCATGTTACGGGCAAGCTCGATTATATCCTCCACTTTGCATCGCCGGCCAGCCCAATCGATTACCTAAAGATTCCTATTCAAACACTTAAAGTTGGTTCGCTGGGTACACACAATTGCCTGGGCCTTGCCAAAGCAAAAAATGCCCGCATACTGGTGGCCAGCACCAGCGAGGTGTATGGAGATCCACAAGTGCATCCGCAAACAGAAGAGTATTGGGGGAATGTGAACCCAATAGGTCCACGAGGCGTATACGATGAAGCCAAGAGGTTCCAGGAAGCCATCACCATGGCCTACCACACTTTTCATAATGTAGAAACAAGGATCATCAGGATATTTAATACCTACGGACCAAGAATGCGCCTGAATGATGGGAGAGCTTTGCCGGCATTCATAGGCCAGGCCTTGCGTGGCGAGGACCTGACCGTTTTTGGAGATGGGAGCCAAACACGCAGCTTTTGTTATGTAGATGATTTGGTAGAAGGAATTTACAGGTTGCTGATGAGTGACTATGTGAACCCGGTAAACATCGGTAACCCGGATGAAATATCATTGAAAGATTTTGCAGAAGAAATTATCAAATTAACAGGTACCAAACAAATAATCGTTTTCAAGCCGCTTCCTGTAGACGATCCTAAACAAAGACAACCGGACATTACCCGTGCAAAAGAATTATTGAATTGGGAGCCCAAGGTAGAAAGGGCAGAAGGGTTAAAAATTACTTACGAATATTTTAAAAGTTTGCCAGCAGAGGAGTTGAACAAATTACCGAAGGAATTCAAGTAAGTAAAAAGTATAAGTTCAAAAAAACGTGCAAAAGTTTATACTTTTTACTTATTAATTTTAATTATTATGTACCAGGAATTATTAGATAAGAAAAAGAAATTGGCAGTAATTGGTCTCGGCTATGTGGGCCTGCCTATAGCCCTCGAGTTTGCAAAGCAAATAAAGGTGATCGGCTTCGACATCAATGCAGATAGGGTGGAGATGATGCAACAAAATATTGATCCCAGCCAGGAATTGGAGGCTAGTGCGTTTGAAGGTTGTGATATCGAGTTTACTAATGATCTGGAAGTACTAAAGCAAGCCAACTTTTTTATAGTAGCTGTTCCTACACCGGTAGATGAAAATAATGTACCAGACCTGCTGCCGGTGCAACGTGCAAGCGAAACGATTGGCAAGGTTCTAAAAAAAGGGGATTATGTAGTGTACGAAAGCACCGTTTATCCGGGCTGCACAGAGGAAGATTGTGTACCTATCATTGAAAAATTATCGGGCCTGAAAATGGTGGAGGATTATAAGATCGGCTACTCGCCAGAACGTATCAATCCGGGCGATAAAGAGCATACCATAACCAGTATTGTAAAAGTAGTGAGTGGCTGTTGCGAAGAAAGCCTGGACAACATCGCTAAGGTTTATGAACTGGTAGTAAAAGCGGGTGTGCACCGGGCCTCTTCCATAAAGGTGGCGGAAGCTGCTAAAATCATAGAGAACACTCAGCGGGATCTCAACATCGCTTTAATGAACGAACTCTCTATCATCTTCGATAAAATGAACATTAACACATTTGAAGTGCTGGAAGCTGCCGGTACCAAGTGGAATTTTCTTAAGTTTCAACCAGGCCTTGTGGGCGGGCATTGCATTGGAGTAGATCCTTACTACCTCACATTTAAATCTAAGCAACTTGGTTACGACAGCCAGGTAATTTTAGCGGGCCGGGCCATTAATGATGGGATGGCAGCTTATGTAGCTAAAAAAGTATTACAACATATTATACAAAACGGGGCAGATGTAAAGGCAGCTAAAGTGCTGGTGATGGGCGCTACCTTTAAAGAAAACGTAAGCGATATTCGGAATAGCAAAGTAGCTGATGTAATTAAAGAACTCAAATCATTTTCTCTGATTGTGGATGTTTGCGATGCACACGCCAGTAGTGCAGAGCTGCAACATGAATATGGTTTCTGTATTACCGAAAACCTTGCGAAGGATTATGACGTTGTGATTGTAGCCGTACCACACAATGCCTACAAAGAATTAGACGATGCCTGGTTTGCATCAGTTACCAATTCAAATGCAATGGTGGCAGACCTAAAAGGTATTTTCCGTGGAAAGATAACCACCAGGAAATACTGGAGTTTGTAAAAAACAAAGAAGCCTGTCCTACCAACTCAGTGCTGTGGAAGTAGCGATCGTTGGTACGAAATGTCAGTAGTTTTGTACCATAAAGTTGATGGAACATGCAACGCATCATAGCACATCTTGACCTCGATTCATTTTTTGTTTCTGTAGAAGTTTTAAATGATCCTTCGCTGAAAGGCAAGCCCGTAATAGTAGGAGGCAAAGACAGAGGAGTGGTGGCCGCCTGCAGTTACGAAGCCAGGAAGTTTGGAATTCATTCTGCTATGCCATCCAAAAAAGCACAACAACTTTGTCCTGAAGCCATTTTTGTAAAAAGCCATTTTAGTGAGTACAGCCGTTACTCCCGCTGGGTTACGGAGATAATTGCAAGCAAAGCGCCGCTATTTGAAAAGGCATCGGTAGATGAATTTTATCTCGATCTTACCGGTATGGATAAATTCTTTGATCCACTACAATGGACCGTAGACCTCAGACAACATATCATTTCAGAAACCGGGTTGCCCATTTCATTTGGCCTGGCAGCCAACAAGCTTCTTGCAAAAATAGCCACCAACAAAGCCAAGCCGAATGGCTATTTACAAGTGCCGTTTGGTAAAGAAAAAGAATTTTTAGCTCCACTCCCTGCATCTGAAATTCCCGGCGTAGGTGACCAAACCAGGTTGGTACTCCAGGCGATGGGTATTTTCAGCATCAACGATATTTTTAAAGCGGGCGAAAAAGTGCTCGAAGAAAGATTGGGTAAGTGGGGTACAGAGCTGTGGCAAAAAAGCCAGGGCATACACCATGGCGAGGTAGCACCTTTTCATGAAGCAAAATCTATTTCATCAGAAAATACCTTCGAAGAAAATAAAACTGATCTTGTTTTTTTGCAGGCCGAACTGGTACGACTAACAGAAAAAATTTGTTTTGAACTGAGGCAAGATGGTAAAGTTGCAGGCTGTGTAGCAGTAAAGATCCGGTATCCAGATTTTGAAACGAGTAGCAAGCAAACTACTATTTCTTATACCAGTGCCGATGATGAAATTATACCCGTAGTTAAAAATCTTTTTTTGCAGTTGCGCAAAAAAGGTGCGGCAGTCCGCCTGCTCGGCGTGCGCCTGAGCGATCTTACCAACGATGCGGTGCAAACCAACATGTTTAATGATACTGAGCGCAAGGCAGACTTGTACAAAGCGATAGACGAAGTAAAAAACAGGTTTGGAAAAATAATTGTAAAGCGGGCCTCTTCGAGCTAACGATTTGGAGGATCCGACAAATATTTATATTTTTTTCCGAACCAGGGGTTTAGACGGCACAACAGCAACCGTGTTTGATGCATTGGGTTTATCACTTTCTTCATTCGTTTCTCCCGGCTCATCTATGAGATCATAAATAGTTCTCCTCTCTAATATTTTTAAAGTAGCATCTCTAGTCATGATCATCACCCTGTTAAGGCTGCAATGTGTTTCATTGCAGTCCTGGCATTTTTGATAAAAATTTAGACTTACACATGGCAACATGGCTATAGGTCCCTCAATAATTCTAAACACCGTCGCCAAAGTTGTCTTCCTTGGGTGGGCCGCAAGCATGTAACCACCACCTTTTCCCTTCTTGCTTTCCAGCACATGGTTTTGCTTGAGCAGCAGGAGAATATTTTCCAGGAACTTAATGGGAATTTTCTTTTGTTCCGCAATTTCAGCGATCAACACAGGGCCCTTGCCATATAAAGCGGCCAGGTACCCAAGTGCTTTTAATCCATATTGCGTTTTTTTAGATATCACAGCTTCAAAAATAAGCATTACCCATTTAAGTAAATACAGCAGTGGTAAATGACTGGTATGGCCAGGCATGCTATTCTTGTTTAAGCTTTTAACATTCGGGCTTTAATAAAATTTTCTAAATTCCGGATTTGTGTTGTAGGTTTGTCCATCTATTGAGTAGACTAACCATGGCGCACAGTTACAAACTTTTCCTGCAAACAATTCCCGACAGCCCCTGTTGCCGGAGCTGGAATACTTAGCAGCCTCTGTCTATCTTGCCATCCAATTTTTAAAACACTATAAATTTGAATGAATAACGAGGGGAAAAATATAGCTGATCAATTAGTCTTCCAAGTTGGTAGACTAATAGCAAAGGATGCCCTGGCAGCGCTCGTGGAAACTTTTCCGGGCCAGGTAACTTTTAGCACCAGCTTTAGTTTTGAAGACCAGGTGATCTCCCATGATATTCTAAGCAATCAATTACCCATAAGCATTTTTACCCTAGACACCGGGCGTCTCTTTGCAGAAACCTATGCAGTGTGGAATAGTACCAACGATAGGTATCATACCAACATTAAAGCCTTCTACCCCCGCCACGATTTGCTGGAACCTTTTGTGCAAAGCAAGGGACCGAATTCCTTTTACGAGTCTGTAGACAACCGCAAGGCCTGTTGCCACATTAGAAAGGTAGAACCGCTGCAAAGGGCACTGGCGGGAAACAAGGTTTGGGTTACAGGGTTACGAGCTGAACATTCCGCTGCTAGGTATGACCTGCAACAGGTAGAGTGGGACGAAACCAACCAGGTAATAAAATACCATCCACTGTTACATTGGTCTACCGAGGACGTGAAAGAATATATTTCAAAATTTAATATTCCCTATAACCCACTGCATGATCGTGGCTTTGTTAGCATTGGCTGTGCTCCGTGCACAAGAGCTGTAAAGGCAGGAGAAGATTTTAGAGCAGGCAGATGGTGGTGGGAAGATGCAGATAAAAAAGAATGTGGGTTGCACGAAGCAGTGCCCGCAACACAACAAGTATAAAGATCATTTATGAAAACCTTGAATTTACATGGTAGCAAATAACGCAATGGAAAAGAGCGACGAGATTTTGGGTGATTATTCATTTGATTACCTGGATAACCTGGAGTCTGAGTCTATCCACATTTTTAGAGAAATAGCTGGGCAGTTTGAGCGCCCGGCATTATTGTTTTCCGGCGGTAAAGATTCTATTGTGCTGGTGCACCTTGCACTTAAGGCATTTCGCCCCGGAAAATTTCCTTTTCCGTTAGTGCATATCGATACCGGACATAATTTTCAGGAGGCCCTGGATTTTAGAGATGCTATGGTGAGTAGTATCGGAGAGAAGCTGATTGTGCGTAAAGTTGCAGACACTATCAAGCAAAAAAATCTTACAGAGTTGAAAGGCAAATTTGCGAGCAGGAATGCTTTGCAAACCTTCACCCTATTAGATGCAATTGAAGAATTTAAATTTGATGCTTGCATTGGTGGGGCCCGAAGAGATGAAGAAAAAGCCCGGGCCAAGGAACGCATTTTTAGTGTGCGGGACGAATTTGGTCAGTGGGATCCAAAACTGCAAAGGCCTGAATTGTGGAACACCTACAACGGTCGTATTCACAAAGGTGAGAATGTGCGGGTGTTCCCGATCAGCAACTGGACGGAGCTCGACATTTGGAACTATATCAAAAGAAACAACATAGACCTTCCCTCTATTTATTTTTCGCATGAGAGAGAAGTGCTGGAGTATGATGGACAGTTGGTAGCCACTTCTGAATTCATACAACTGGATCCCTCTGATAAAATAGCGGTAAAGCAAGTTAGATACAGAACGGTGGGAGATATGACTTGCACCGCCGCAGTAGAATCGACTGCATCAACTATTGATGATATCATCAGGGAGATCATTGCTACCAAAACCAGTGAGCGGGGTGAAACAAGAATAGATGATAGGGTAAGTGAAGCAGCAATGGAAGACAGGAAGAAGGGAGGATATTTTTAGCCCCCGGCCCCTAAAGGGGAGTAAGGCAGGCTTATTTATTATTTGAAGGATAATTAATTTTTAATCAGCGGTATTTAAAATACTGTGCAAAACTAAGTTCTCCTTTAGGGGACAGGGGCAAATGGACATCTTAAGATTTATAACAGCAGGCAGTGTTGATGATGGCAAAAGCACTTTGATCGGAAGGTTACTTTACGACAGTAAATCTATTATGATAGATCAGCTGGCGGCTATTGAAAAACAAAGCAAGAACAAGGAAGATGGCGAGATAGACCTGGCTTTGCTTACAGATGGATTGCGGGCTGAGAGAGAGCAGGGCATTACCATAGATGTGGCGTACAAATATTTTAGTACCCCACGTCGTAAATTTATTATTGCCGATGCACCCGGTCATATTCAGTATACCCGCAATATGGTCACCGGCGCATCAAATGCAGACCTTGCTATTATTTTGGTAGATGCACGCCATGGGGTGGTAGAACAAACACGCAGGCATTCCATTATCGCATCGTTGTTGAACATACCTCATGTGGTGGTAGCCATAAATAAAATGGATCTTGTAAATAATTCGGAAGAGCAGTATAATAATATTGTAATTGATTATGCAAAAGTGGCTGCGTCTCTGGGCCTAAAAAATGTCCGGTATATTCCTATCAGTGCTATCAACGGCGACAATATTGTAGAGACCTCTGCAAGCTTTCCCTGGTATGATGGTGCGTCTTTGCTGGAAATACTGGAGACAGTAGAGGTGGCCAACGATACTAACTATAAAGATGCAAGGTTCCCGGTGCAGTATGTGATCAGGCCCCAGTCAGACGACTTGCACGATTACCGTGGATATGCCGGGAAAATTATTAGTGGCGTTTACGAAAAAGGTGATAAGGTTACCATTCTTCCATCGGGTCTTGAAACAACCATCAGCCAAATAGAAATAGAAGGAAAAGACGTGCCAAGGGCGTTTGCACCGCAGAGTGTGGTGTTGCATATACAAGACGACATAGACGTAAGCCGGGGTGATTTAATTGTGCTCAGCGGCAACCAACCATCTGTAGAGCAGGAACTGGAAGTGCTGATATGCTGGATGAGTAAAAAACCGCTGGAAGAAGGCAGTAGATATTTATTTCAAATAAATAGTAAAGTGGTGAAGGCTGTGGTGAAAGAGATTTTGTACAAGCTAGATGTGAACTCCCTGGAAAAAGAAGAAGCGCCGCAGCAGGCTGTACTTAATGATATTGTAAAAGTGCGCATAAAAACAGCGTCGCCGGTAGCCTTTGATTCTTACAACAAGCTTAGGGTAAATGGCGGTGCAATTTTAATTGACGAAACAAGCAATGTAACGGTAGGCGCTTGTATGATACAGTAAACTTTTAAAAGAGTACAATGTTAACAGGGTACGCAATGAGCAAGACGGTTTTTATCAATACTATTTTCCGGCAGCAACAGCAATCTACCAGCACGTTTCCTGATAAAGTGCTGGCGGCGGAGTTTGTGGAAGGAATATTTTCTTTTTTGTTTATTCCACCCAATCAAAAAAAAGGGTCAGAGTTTGAACTGTCCAAGGAATATGATTCTCTAAAGAGCCATCTTTCTACCCTCATTTATGAAGTGGTGGGTGAAGGGGAGGAAACACAGGAGATTACTAATAATTTCTTTGAGCAATTGCCTCAGGTATATGAAGCGCTGCTGCAGGATGCGGAAGCAATTTTACAATTTGATCCCGCTGCAGAATCTATTGAAGAGGTATTGGTGGCCTATCCTGGGTTTTATGCAACGGCAGTTTACAGGTTGTCTAATTTGCTGTGGAAACAAGGCGTTAGAATATTGCCAAGGGTTTTTGCAGAACATGCACATAGCAAAACGGGGATCGATATTCACCCGGGCGCAACTATTGGTGCTGCATTTTTTATTGATCATGGTACCGGCATCGTAATCGGTGAGACCTCCGTAATTGGCAACAATGTAAAAATTTACCAGGGCGTTACACTCGGTGCATTAAGCGTAAACAAACTGTTGGCAAAATCAAAAAGGCATCCCACCATTGGAGACAATGTGGTGATCTACTCTGGTGCTACTATTCTTGGGGGAGATACAGTAGTTGGCGAGAACAGTGTGATTGGTGGTAATGTTTGGCTCACCAACAGCGTGCTGCCCCGCTCGATTGTTTATCATAAAAGTGAAGTGTCCATCAGGGATAAAAACCCGCTGCCTGATGCGCTGAATTTCGTCATTTAGAGCCCCCACTACCTCCACCGAAGGGCGGAACTATCGAAGCGAATGGAGCGTATGCTGGCCAAAGAAATAAATAAATGAGTGTGTTGCGTACGATGAGAGGAGAATAGAAATAATGTTAGGAGAAACGGGAGTTTGACGATGTACAGGAGCACCGCCACTTCTATGCACGAGAAAGGGAGGGTAATGAGGATTATTTTTATTAAGGGCTCGCAACTTAGTAAGCGTTCTAAACCCCTAAAGCTCCAAACCACAGGATTTTAAAGTAAAATATGCGTACTGATTACTAAACGATTAATAAGTAAAAACTCTAAAATATATATCATGAAAGCAAACAGCATATTGGACACCATTGGCAACACGCCACATGTTAGATTAAATAAATTATATGGAGAGCACGAGGTATGGATGAAACTTGAAAAAACAAATCCTGGTGCAAGCATCAAAGATCGTATCGCTTTGTCTATGATTGAAGATGCAGAGGCAAAAGGTCTTTTACATAAAGACAGTGTGATCATAGAGCCTACTTCAGGAAACACAGGTATTGGGCTGGCATTAGTGGCCGCTGTTAAGGGTTATAAAATTACGCTGGTAATGCCAGAGAGCATGAGCATAGAGCGTAGAAGACTCATGTCGCTGTACGGTGCAGAGTTCGTACTTACTCCAAGAGAAAAAGGAATGAAAGGGGCCATAGAAAAAGCGACTGAATTAGTGGCCTCTACCCCCAATGCCTGGATGCCGCAGCAATTTGACAACCCGGCTAATACCGAAGTACACAAAAGAACAACAGCTTTGGAAATCTTAAATGATTTTCCGGAAGGGCTTGATTTCATGATTACAGGAATTGGAACCGGAGGTCATATCACCGGAGTTGCAGAAATTTTAAAAGAACATTTCCCTGCGCTGCAAGTTTTTGGAGTAGAGCCAGAGTTATCACCTGTACTGAGCGGAGGCGCTCCGGGGCCGCACCCCATACAAGGCATAGGTGCAGGCTTTGTGCCCTCTATTTTGAACACAGCTGTTTTGGATGGCTATATCCAGGTAAGCAAAGACGATGCATTTACTTATGCTCAACGGTTAGCGAAGGAAGAGGGAATTCTTGCAGGAATTTCAACTGGTGCATCGCTTGCTGCAGTGGCTAAAAAGTTATCAGACATTCCAGCAGGTTCAAGAGTACTCACGTTTAATTACGACACCGGAGAAAGATACCTTTCTGTTGAAGGTTTGTTCGCCTAAAAAAAATTAACAGACTTATGCCCCCGGGGCATTTTTTCTAAATTATAAATCTATCATTTAAGTAGACTAAATGACAACTGAAAAAAATATACAACAAGGAAGGGTAATCATAGCGGGCGCCGGATGTGGCGATCCGGAGCTGATTACTTTAAAAGCAATGCGCTACCTGCAGCAGGCAGATGTCGTACTTACAGATAGATTGGTAAGTAAGCAAATTTTAGATATGCATGTGAGTAAGGCTGCTACTATTATTTATGTGGGAAAGCAGTGCAGGCGAGGGTTTAGTACCCCGCAGAAAAGCATTAACGAACTGATGCTGCAATTTGCCCTCGAAGGTAAGTTGGTAGTGCGACTCAAAGGCGGGGATGCTACGGTGTTTGGTAATGTGTTAGATGAATTGGAAACCTTGCATGAGCATGGAATTTCTTATGAAATCATACCTGGAATTTCTGCGGCAATGGGTGCCGCAGCCTACAGCGGGATACCGCTTACGGCAAGAGGTTATTCAACTGCCATACGGTTGCTTACGTTCTACAAATCGGATGTTGTTACGGCAGCGTATTGGCAAGAGCTTGCTCAAAGTAACGATACACTGGTCTTCTATATGTCTTCCGAAACGTTGGATGCTGTGGTGGAGAATTTGGTAAAGCATGAGATAGGCTCAGACAAGTTAATAGCTGTAATTGAGCAAGCTACAACTCCCATGCAAAGGGTGCACTGCTGCAGTTTTTCAGACTATTCCACACAACTTGGCGGTAGAAGATTCGCTTCGCCAACACTTGTTATTATTGGTAAAGTGGTTGGCCTTCATGAAAAATATAAGTGGGTACCCAATGCAACCAGCAATGAAGAATATTTTAAACCGTTGGAAGATCTGCAGTTTCAGCAGCTCATAGAGGAGAGTATGCAGGCAGTGAAAGTGTAATGATGCCCGCATTTAAAAATAATAATTAAACAGACCAACATGCTTGGGGAGAACAAATTAAAAATTTTACTTGACCTGGTTCAAACATCATCCAAAGATGAATTGCTTTGGATGAATGGTTATATGAACGGAATTGTGGAGGGCCTTGCCGGCAAAGCCGAGCCCGTGCCGCACGCGCCAGCAGCTCAAAAAAAAATAACTATCCTGTACGGCACTGAAACGGGTAACTCTAAAAGGCTGGCCACAGATTTTGCTGTGCGTGCCAAAGCACGGAATATTATGGCTAAAGTTGTTGGAATGGATCAATACCGCCTGGCAGACTTACCAAAAGAAGATGTGCTGCTGGCCGTGGTGAGCACTCACGGTGAGGGAGAGCCGCCGATTGCAGCTAAGAAATTTTACGATCATATACATAACAACGGCTTTAAACTTCCTGGGCTTAGGTTTGGAGTGCTGGCACTTGGAGACACGTCCTACCCGCTCTTTTGTAAGACGGGAGAAGATGTGGATATGCAATTGGACCTTCTTGGTGGAAAGCGCATTGCCCAATTACAAAAATGCGATCTCGAATACGAAGAAGAAGCCAACCGTTGGTTTACTGATGTGCTACAAAATTTAATTGAACCTGCTGCCGAAGCCATCATAGCGCCGTTGGTAGCAGTGGTGCCCGTAAAGAAAACCGGTAAACAAATTTATGAAGGCCGTGTGATTTCTCATATCAACCTTAACGATCGTGGCTCTAACAAACAGACGTATCACATTGAGATAGCTGCCGATAACCTGGAGTACGAATGCGGAGATTCTGTAGGCATTGTTGCAGAAAACCCTGTTACAGAAGTAGAAGCCATCTTACAGATTGTGGGGGCAGATGCTGGTAGAAAAATAACTTTCAAAAATGAAGAGATGAGTTTGTATGAGCTGCTTCGCTCTAAAATAAATATCTATCATCTTACGGAGCGGCTCGTAAAAATGTATGCCTCTATAGTAGAGCAGGATGTACCTGCGGTTCGATTTAACTTGTTAGATCTGCTAAAGATCTACCCGGTAAAGGATGCTGCGCAATTTGAAGAAGTGGTGGGCAAAATGAATGCGATCTCACCAAGGCTTTACACCATTGCCTCTTCTCCTGGAGCCCATGATGGCGAAGTACATATCCTGGTTGTGAAAGATCAGTATCATGTCAATAACGAACTTAAGTTTGGGTTGTGCTCCAATTATCTTGGATTGCTGGAAGTAGATACAACACAACGTTTTTTTATACAGCCCAACAAGCGTTTTAAATTGCCGGCCGCAGATAATGATATCATCATGATTGGGCCGGGAACGGGCATTGCACCGTTTCGTTCTTTTTTGGCAGAAAGAGAGGCCACCGGGGCCACCGGCAAAAACTGGTTATTTTTTGGAGAGCAACATTTTGTATCAGACTTTTTGTATCAAACTGAAATACAAAACTGGTACGAGACGGGGGTGCTTAGTAAAGTGAACCTTGCCTTCTCCCGTGATCAAGTTGAAAAAATTTATGTGCAACATAAAATGCTGGAGCATGCCGCAGAATTTTTTGCATGGGTAGAAGCCGGTGCACACATTTATTTATGCGGGCAAAAAGCTCCCATGAGCATTGATGTAGAAAGAACATTGTTGCGCATTATACAGGAGCAGGGCAACTATACTGAGGCTAAGGCAAAAGAATACCTCGATCAACTGGAGGCTGCAGGACGCTATGAGAAAGATGTTTATTAAGTAAGGGTGAGTCACCTCAAAAGGGTGACTCACCGTTACACAAAGGACAAATGTACAAGAGTGCGACCTGCCTGCCGGCAGGCAGGCGCCAATGAAGCTGAGCAGTGAGATGTAGCTGGGCTCAAAAAAATATAAAATTTTTTACTTAGTGATTTGATATGTCAGAGAAAAAGAAATTATCAGCGATAGAAGGAATTAAAACTGCCAGTGATGGTTTGCGGGGCAGCATCAATGAAAGTTTGAAAGACGAAATTACAGGTGCCATCAGGGAAGACGACAAGGCCGTGATAAAGTTTCATGGCATGTATGAGCAAGATGACCGTGACCGCAGGGAAGAACGGGCGGAAAAGAAATTAGACAGGCTCTACAGTTTTATGATAAGGCTGAGACTTCCCGGAGGTTTTATTACCCCCGAAAAATGGATAGCTGCGCACAATATAGCCGGCCAGAATTCTACCGGTGTTATTAAAATTACTACCCGGCAAACCATACAGTTGCATGGTTTACTCAAGAGCAATATTCGCCCTACAATTCAGGCATTTAACCAGGCAGACCTTGATTCTATTGCCACTTGCGGAGACATCAACCGCAATGTAACCTGTGCCTCGCACCCGAAACAGTCACCGGTACATGCGGAGGTATTTGCGTATGCTGACAAGATCAGCAATCTGCTGATGCCCAAAACAAAAGCGTATTACGAAATATGGATTGACGAAGACAAGATCGTTGATAAAAAAGAAGAGGAAGATCCTTTGTACCAGGCGCACTACCTCCCACGCAAATTTAAAATTGGGATTGCCATTCCGCCAAACAACGATGTGGACGTGTTGACAAATGACCTTGGCCTTATTGCGATTGTAAAAGACGGAAAACTCCAGGGATTTAATATTGCCGTGGGCGGAGGCATGAGTACTACACACGGCAACGCAGCGACGTATGCAAGGCTTGCCACTGTAATAGGATTTGCAGATACAGAGGAAAAAATTTTGAAAGCAATATATGAGATTGTAACCGTGCAGCGTGACTTTGGGAACCGCAGCGACCGGAAACTCGCCCGTTTAAAATACACAGTAGACAACATGGGCGTAGATCGATTCAAAGAAGAAGTGGAGCAAAGGTGCGGCTTTAAACTAGAGCCTGCCCGGGCTTATACATTTGAAGAGCGAAGTGATTATTACGGCTGGCATCAGGGCATTAACGGGTTGTGGTATTATACCATTTTTGTAGAAAACGGCCGGATACTGGATGATGAAAAGCTAGCCCTGAAAACGGCTCTACTCGAAGTAGCTAAGACAGGCAAAGCCAATTTTCTATTTACGGCAAATCAGAATATGGTGGTGAGCGATGTGGAGGAAAGTGATAAGGAAGCCATCCGGTTGCTGTTAGAGAAATTTAAAATAACAGACCATACAGAGAAGACCTCCGCCATCCGCAAAAACTCTATGGCCTGTGTGGCTTTGCCCACCTGCCCACTGGCGCTTGCAGAGGCGCAACGCTACATGCCGACGCTGATAGATAAAATTGAACCACTGCTTGCTGCCCATGATTTGGCAGATGAGAACGTCATCATGCGCATGACGGGTTGCCCCAATGGATGTGCCAGGCCGTATGCCGCAGAAATTGCTTTTGTAGGAACGAGTCCTGGTCGTTATAACTTACAGTTAGGCGGCGATCACCAGGGAGAGCGGCTCAATAAAGTATACAAAGAAAGTTTAGATGAGGCCGCTATTCTTTCTGAATTAAATGGCCTTTTTAGCACTTTTAAAAAAGAAAAAAATACAGGAGAAAGATTTGGAGATTTTTTATGGCGAAAAAATGTAGTACCATAAGAACTGAAATTTCTCCATGATGGTTTTATATATGGTAAAGAGATGACTTTCTTTTGTTTTGCAGTAAGATTTTTAGAAGCCTTCAGTTCCTTGTAGAAAGCTACTTTAAAAGTCTATTCGTGAATAAATAGTCGGCGGTTTGATACCAGGAAATAGTTTCTTTTAGAAAGGCATTATCCATGGGTAGTGGCCGCAAACTATTGTCTGTTTTACTCCAGGAATAAAAGCTTTGTTTCTTTTGATCTGAGAGGATCATCACTTTGTCTTTTTTTATCAAAGCCAATTTTCTATAAGTACCCACCAATGCACTTTCGTCATAGCCGGGACTTAAAACATCTTCCCCAAAAAAATCACTTTCCTAGTTCCAGTTAAGCATAGAAAAAAAGGTAGGGAATAGGTCTATCTGGGAACATAGCTTTTCTATTTTCTGATTCATTTTTTCTGGTAGGTTGATAATCAGGGCTGGGATATGATAATTTTCAATATCAATTTCGTCCTTGCCAGCGCTACTGGCGCAATGGTCTGCTATGATGATGAAGACGATGTTTTTAAACCAAGGTTTAGACTTTGCTGCTTCAAGCATTTTGCTGATAGCGTAGTCAGTATATTTTACCGCTCCATTTCGCCCTGTACCAGACGGAACATCAATGGCGTTGCCTGGATAGGTGTACGGACGATGGTTCGAAGTTGTCATTACAAAATTGAAAAAAAGCTCATTTAGTTTGTAGTGTTATCAGCCACTTTTGTCATTTTGGAGAATATATCGTCGTCACAAATTCCCCATGCATTTTCAAAAGTCACTTCGTTGTCGGCTATATGATGCCGGGTTGTTTTAATGTAATCTCCTAAAATACTACCTCGCCCCCGATCAT
>JAYTBG010000378.1:0-7391 GCA_043737055.1 Chitinophagaceae bacterium
ATGACTTTAAGTTTATTTTCTTCAAACTGCGTTCTTAATGCACCTATTGTTTTGTCAGCATCACCTATAATTATCAGTTCTTCATTCCCATTACTCCACAATTGGCCATTGGTAACCACCGCCTTTACTATATTATGTTTCCTGAACTTTTCTAATGTTTTTTCTTTTTGTTCAATTGCTGAAGTCACCCCGGTATATGTTTTACCACGAAGCGTTGGCGGATGGGTCATTCCAAACAATGGCTCTCCTTCGCCGAATGCATGGATATGCATATCAATGATAGGCCCATTATAGCGTTGAGAAAGTTGTTCAGGAACTGAACGTATTGCATTCTTTTGAGTGTTGCATCCTAAAGCAAACAAAGCTGCTGCAAATAAAATAACCTGTAGCTTTTTCATAATCTTGTTTTTTTATTAGTCATTTTTGGTTTAGTAGATATGAGTTACATTCTTCAAAGCTATCTATGAGTAAAGAGCTGTGATAGTAAAAAAACGACAAAATCAAATTTTGTCCCAATCCAACTGAAACTGTATATGTTCTCCCGATAATTCTTTGTGTATGAGCGTGGGCGTGAGCCTGGCAAATTCCTTAAAATCTTTGATAAAGTGTGTTTGGTCGTAATATCCTACTTCATATGTCAAATCCGTCCACGAAATTTTTGGTCTGCTTTCGATAATTTTATATGCCTTATAAAATCTTGCTATTCGTGCATACATCTTGGCGGGCATACCTAATCGCTCTTTGCATTTTCGCTCAAAATTACGGATACTCATACACGCCATTCCCGCAATCTTGTCCATATTCGTATTGTAGTTGGTTAAGAGGTATTGCAGGGCAAAATCAATGGGTAACGGTTCTTTAATCCGAGATAGTTTGCTTAGAAAATAGCTCTGTACAATATTATTCAATTCGTTTAAAGTGGTAGTGTCGTGAGATTTGTCTAAAAGTTCTTCTATCTCCTTGCCTATAACTTCTCTGGCACCGTAACCATTGTCAAATATTTCCGTGATCGGAATATTTAAAAACCGGTTTAGCCCTCCGGGCTGAAAAATAATTGAAACCGTTTTATGGCTTTCTTCTACCAATAGTTTGAAGGGAGTAATTTGTGCCCCCATCAACGTACAAGACGTAGCGGTATTGAAACTCTTCTCTCCTGATTTTTTTGATTTCAGCCGGGTATAAAGATTGATGAACATTGCCTGGTCCGGCGAGGGCATAAAATTACCTTCAAGACTAACAAGAGTATTGCCAAAATCAGCTTCTATAATAACGATATTTCGTATTAGTGAGCGCAATGCAGGATGCACATTGCATTGCTCTGTACGCATATTTGGCATCGGGTTGTTCATCTTTTACTCACAGAAGCTATGTTTGATATTTTATTCACTTCCTTATTTTGTTTTATTAGGGATTCTAAGATTGCCGCTAACCTTCGATGCGGGTGCAGTTAAAGAATCAACCAACTATCTGCCTAAAATCCCGCTCGCTATCGATACTAAATTTATAACTAAAAGCCAAAGTTAAAAAACTACTGCTCGTCGCCCGATTGCTATCGGGATACGTCCGTCGAAACTAAAGCTTGAATATGCACAGCTGCTGATTGTTTCAACTTACTGCCCCAATGGCACAAAAACCTTTAGCAGTTGTTTTTAATCATTTTTGATTCGAGTCGAACAAAGCGTTCCATCGCCCAGGCTTGTCACACGAGTCTTTCGCTTCGATCCCCGTAAACATGTATGGAGTATTTTCCTCAAAATTGAAAACTGTATTGTTATGCTTTCGTGTGAAACTAACGCAGGCGAACCCTCACTTGTACCAATGTCTTCTTGGCGGCACATATATAGCCAAAGTTTCATCACGCTCATACACATACGCTGCTCAAATGCTCACTTCTGTACTTACCATCTCAGCATTACATCAGCAACAGCCGGGTGAACGTTCTTTTTAAATTGCTCTACCAGTTCATTATCATCTTTTTTCTCTTTTGATGCTAAGGCGATCCATAATTTTTGGAAGACAGGTTTTCCGCCTTTGTCATAAATCTCTCTGGCAGCTGCATGCAATCGGCTTTGATACCAGCCGTAGTTTTTAGGATGTTTGGTACCTATCTCATTGTAATTATTCTCAAATTGGTCCAATGAGGTAAACGAATAACCATTGGTGCCACTTGCAACTACCATGTTGGGGAAAACTGTTAATTCAGGAAGGCGTTCAGGTTCGTTTTCAGCTATGTAGGTATGTAGGAAAATGTTGCAAAATAGTTCCCCCATCCATTTCCGCTGAACATTCAAGGATGCTTGTTTATGGTAAGCATGTCCCAGTTCGTGCAGGGCAAGTAAATCAAAAAATGGCTGCATTGTCAATGCTCCATCTTTGCTATAAACGGTTTTAATTTGTTGGGCCATAGATGGCGGAAGCACTTCCAGAGGAGGAATAAAGCTTTTCCAAAAATCATTGTTTTCAGCAGCTACTACCAGGGTTTCATCGTTTGGATAGTGCGGCATACCATAAACAGGGAATGTGGTGTACTGGGGCCAGTCCGCCGGCGATAAGATAAGCAGGGTTACAGAAGGGGTAAAGCCCACCATTTTAGATGTGTAGGCCATGGCATTGTGCGAAAGCTTTGCCAATTGGTTGGCCCTTTCTTCATTGCCTTTGCTAAAGTACACTTTCAGACCGTAGCCGTTCAGCGAGTTAAGCTTATCGTATTGCGCCTGTAAAGTTGTGTTCCAAAGTAGAGCCGCCAACACAATTAGCGGTAACTTGAAAATTTTTTGACGTTTCATAATATTTATTTTTCTCAAAAGTAGCTTAGCGGACAATTGGTTTCATAGTACAAAAACGACATTCTTACAAAACAAGAAGATCATCTAATTTTTAGTGGTGCCTGCATGGGGAAAGGATTGGCAATTATCTGTTCGGCCATACCCGAAGGTGTAATACCGGCAAACTGTTTAAAGTCACGAATAAAGTGCATCTGGTCAAAGTATCCTGCTTCATGGGCAATGGCTGTCCAAGACAAATGCGGTTGGCTTTCCCGTAACTGGTAGGCGTTGGAGAAACGGACTAATCTTGTAAAGAACTTTGGCGAATAGCCAATCCGCTCATGACATTTGCGTTCGAACTGGCGTAAACTAAGACAAGAGATGGAGGCAATCTGTTCAATGGTAATCCTGCCGGTATTTCTGCTTAGGATTTGCACAGCCTCATCAAACGGAAGAATATCTTTTACAATAGAAAGGTGCTTCAACAAAAATCTTTCTGCAATACCAACCATTTCAGGAAAAGAAGTTACTGTCTGTAATTGCTCAGTCAGTTCCTCTATTTCTGAACCAAACACTTCCCTGCCTTCAATGCCGTCATCATACAATTCGCTCATGGGTATTCCCAAAAGGCGATACAATCCTCCAGGTTGAAAAACAATAACAAAGGCCTTGTGACTTTGTCGCACAAACAAGTTCATGCGAGTCGCCTGCGGACCAACGATCATGCACCTTGCCCTTGTTTTCTTGTCCGCTTCACCTTCTTTCTGAGTGATGACCTGATCATCAAGATAAAAAACAATAAATTGAAAGGGAGTAGGAGGAAAAGGACATACAACCGTTGATTGTGCTGCATCCGCTTCAATATGCATCAAAAAGATGTAGTCAACGAACGACTGCAACGCAGGATGAGGTGTATGTTGGAGGTAGAGCAAATGTTGTATTTTAATTGATACAATTTTTTATATCCTTCTTATCGAACGCTGCTATTCAGTTACTATCTTGTCGAGGAAGTCATTGCCTCCGTACTTCATTATAATTCTTGAGGGTAATGCTTATCGCTAACATCCGAGGCCTGCCGCAGGGCTGGTATTTTATTACTGTCAGCCCGGCAAACTGAAGCCAATTACAACTATTGATGATTAAATTTAGTACAAATTTCCATTATAACTGTCAAGTTGAAGCTGAAGATGATGGATAGTTGAAGCAGAAGTTACTTCGGTCAAGCCGGCAAAGCAGCAAACTGCATGATATATGCAGCCCGGCCTTTTAAGACTATTTAATTTTCTATTTTAGGGCAATACATTCAACCGAAATCAAAATACCTGCAGGAAATGGCATTACTTGAGGTGTACTTCGTGCAGGTGGGTTTTCAGGAAAGAATTCCTGATAAACTTTATTTAGGATGCTAAAATCATTTCCTGCTACCATGAAAACGGTGGTCTTTACAATCTTGTTTAAACTGCTTCCGGCTTCTTCCAAAATGATCTTAATGTTTAAGAAACATTGTCGTGCCTGTTCTTCAAAATCATCACTAACAATTTGTCCAGAACTAACGTCTAGGCCTGGAGTTCCTGATAGAAAAATAAAGTTGTCGGCAATTACGGCTTGCGGGAAAACCTGACTCATCCGAGCAGCCTTTGGCGTATAAAAATTCTTATTGTCTCCCATAGTTTACTTTTTGGTTGTGGTCATATCTCCATAGTGTTGCTGCTAATGTCCAGGGCTTGCCGAAGTGAGGCAAATATAATTCCGTCCGCCCCCATTTTGGCAAACCCCAGTTAATACCCTCGTTGTTCCTTCATTCTGTCGGCAGATACAGTTTCATTGTTCCTTTTTTAAATAATACTTCGTCTAAATGCCCCATTTTTTTTCGGTCAGTTGTCATTAAGTGCATATGCAAATAAGTGTCGTGGTGTGTAAAAATTGCTTTGTGCTCAGTCGAGAAAAAACCAATTATATCAGCTTCTTCGTTTTTAACTTGGTAGTTCTTTTGTCCTTTGTGTGCATCGTCTGGCGAAGTAACTTTTGAACCTTTTGGCAAATTCACAATATGTATTGTCGCCTGTTCAACTGTCCCTGCCAGCTTAAACATAAATGGTCGTGGCGAATGTATGGTCACATTATTGAGATATGTTTCAAGCTCTTGAATGGTCTGAATACTGTCGGGTAAAGTATGTTCCATCCACTTGGTAATGTTAGCATAACCAAAAAATGGTGCTTTAATGTCATAAGTTTCTTCAACTATCATTGTTGTGTCGGAAACAACTGTTGATTTGTATGATTTTCCGTCAATGATTAAAATTTCTCCTGATAAATAGTCAACAGGTCCAAGTCCATATAAGTTTGTCTTGTTAGAAATGCTGTCAAGTTTTATGTTCCCATAAAGTTGCCCTTTCCACATTACATTTTTCATCTCGCCAACTATTTTCACTTCGTTGGTCGGCTGTTGAGCTTTTGAACTGCAACTTGCCAAAGTCAAAATTGTCAGTCCGAGAAGTGTTGTTTTAAAATTCATTTTTATCATTTATTGTCTGTTGTTTCGTTGCTGTCATACAACGAGGCATAACGTCAAATTGTTTATGAAGTTGTGGCATTTGAAATACAGCATGTTCAATTAACCACAAAAGCAAAATAGCGATTTAAAGTCGAATGCTTAACGTCCAGCCACAATTTCATAGACACACTGTTTTGCGTTCGCTGGCCTAAGTTTTATTTATAGAAAGATATTTTAATTCACCTTATCAAACCTGTGCTGCATCATGCGAACGTGTTGCATGTCAATACCAGTAATTTGACCCTCGTTATTTCTGGTGAAAGCGGCTTCTACAAAAAGGTTACCGGAACCTTCCATGTCGAAAAGAAAACGATCTGTACCGTTTGGTACCAATTTTTTATCGGCAATAGTGGGACGTTTTAAAACGAGTCCACCTTGCTCATCAAACACTACCCGGCAATAAAAATCAAGATGCGGACTGTAGTATTGCCCGGTGTATTGTTGCAGGATTTCCTTAGAAAGTGTTTGTATATTGGTTTTCCTGGAAAACGTTATTTCTGTACCATCAGGAATAAAAACGGTGAATTTCATCGAATCAGGGTGAGGTTGTTTAAACTGAATAATTGCTCCATAATCAAGCTCTTTAAACAAATCTTTTCCTACGGGAACAGGTGTGAAATATTGCCCGGATGCGTCATAGAACCGCAGACTATCACCTGAAAGTTGAATGTCATTAAACCAGATATTAAGCAGATGACTGCTATGCGATTTCCTGTTTTCTTCAAAATATCTACCGGTATATCGTCTTAGAATAGCCGTATCAACTACCACGGGATTCGATGACAGCTTTGGCAATGGACTTTGCACTTTCTTTTCGCCCTTAGGTAAAAAGTAGTCGGCAACGCTTTCAGCTTTTACCATGTTACCCACTGAGTTACCCAAACCAATTATAGAAAGATTTAAAGACGGAATCCGGGTCATGTAAAAATTATGATTTACTCCGCCGTGTTTTACAATGTCCACATTACCTTTCTTTTGCCACTCATGACCAAAAACGTAATGAACCTCCGGTGATAGAACAGGGATCGGCCGGGCGTTCTGCTTCAATCGTATGAAAGCTTTGGAAACCTTAGAATTAGGATCCTCCAATGCCCTTGCCCATTTTTCCAGGTCATCTGCAGTGGTAACGATCCTGTAGTTGCCTCCGGGAGAAGTTTTTGGCCATCGCTGCCTGGCAGTACGGCCATATTCATCATAATTTTCAGCCAGGCCGGGAATAATTTCCTGCAGCCGGTCATTCATAAATGTAGCATTCATGCCCGGCGGACTAAACAGTTTTTCCTGCAGGTAAGCAGGCAGACTTTTCCCGGATACTTTTTCCATAATTAAACGTAACAAAGCGAAATCTGAATTGCTGTACATATATCCTTTCCCGGGCTCCACCTCAGGCTTCGGCTGATTGTACAGGAATGTTAGAAGCTGTTCTTTGTCAACCCGGTTGTTCATGTCCGCTTGTATAAGCAGCATTGTAGCCCATTCATCAGCAAAGCCACTGCTGTGGTTAAGCAAGTCTTGTATAGTAACGCCATCGCTCCATGCCGGAAGCTTTGGGAAATACCGCCGGACTTTATCGTTAAACTGAAGCAGACCTTCGGATTCTATCATTGCCAGCCCTACACACATAAACTCCCGTGTCTCGGAATAGTTGAGCCTGACACGTGACTGATAGGTAAAGGGGACCTTATGTTCAAGGCTCGCCATGCCATATGCTTTCTTCGCAATCACTTTTCCGTTTTCGATAACGGTTACTGAAACACCCGGTGTGGTTTTGTTTAACGAAGAAAAAATGCTGTCAAGCGTCTTTTGCAGTTGCAGTTTGGGAATTGATACCTGAATAGCCTTAGCAGGGGATGATTTTGTCTGTTGTGCTTCTGCTGATATTATTATCAATGAGAGTAAAAGCAAAAGGGATATTTTAAATACCATACTATATGATTTAATTGCATTTAGCAAGCGTGATGCATCACCCTCCCGCTGTCTTGCCCTGAAATAGGTTGACCATTTTTTGTTATTAAAATTGTTACCTTATTTACAAATTTACCGGAACATTGATAAGCCCTAAAAAAAATCTT
>JAYTBG010000379.1:0-16501 GCA_043737055.1 Chitinophagaceae bacterium
TCCGCTATTTGTGCCGTGGCTAGTCCTTCTGCAAAATGGTGTTGAGATAATTGCAATAAGGATTTTAACAACAGGGCTTCATAGTTTTCCGGAGCAATCGCCAACACATGTTCTACCTGCTTCATGGCCGCATTATCATAATACGAAATGTTGCCGTTAATTCTCGCCTCCATAATATAGGCGTTGGCCAGCGCAAGAGCGGCGGTAGTGTCGCCAGTATTGGCTTTTAATTTTGCAAGGAGCTTGTCTGTATTTTGTTTTGCAAACAACCATTCTTCCTTATTGGTACCGTCTTTTCGTGGCAGTAAAGGGAAGCTTGCAGACTGCTGTATATTTTTTTTCTGCTTGTAGCTGATTACCACAAAACCTACCGCAGTTATAAAAAATGCGATCAGTAGAATGTACCCATAATTTTTTTTCATTTCAATGGTTTTATCAATTAAAAAATGTCAAGTTGTTAGAAGGGTTGGGGGCGAGGTAGGTTGTGAATTGTGAATAATTAATGGTCAATAGTTACTAGTTACAGTTGATAGTTAATTGTCTATAGTTGAAGTTTTGCCTCGAGCCATTTGTGCCATTTTATTTATGAGATATAGTACTGTGTTCAGGAAAAGTAAAGAGGTTGCTGCCCATTGCGCATGCCACACCCGGAGCGCAACCTCTTTACAGTTTGATTATCCTTTAACTATTTTTAGCGTCTGCTTCAAAAAGCCGTCTTTGCTAACTTTTATGAAGTAAACACCCGGCGCTAAATCTTTGCCATTAAATGTTTCCGTATAGCTACCCGCTTTCTGCTGCTTGTTGGTAAGCATTCTTACTTCTTTGCCTTGTGCATCAAATACCGAAATTGAAATTTGTGCAGGAGCATCTAGTTGGTATTGAATAGTGGTGCTCTCTACAAATGGATTGGGAGAAGTCTTCATTACTACTTCCGGTGCGGCCAGCAAAGTTTTAAAACGGTTGTCAATATCTGGTTGGCCTAAATTGCTAAACTCGTTATTCTTTTTCTTTCCCGCCGTTTCTGCGCAATCGCAGTTGTCTGTGCCGGCCGTAGGTTTTTGCACAAAGGGGAAAGTAGTTTTAAAAGGTTTGTCGTTTGCACCAACGCCTGCGTTGTAACCCAACACGTTTAAAAGTTTAGGTGTAACAGGGCTTGGACTAACGCCAGGAATAAAATCGTCGTACCAAAGTCCTATTGCGGCCAGCACAATACCACTTACGGCTTGCAATTCTATTCTTGTTACATCATCTTCCAGCCTTCTTCCGTTAGGGAATCCATCCATGTTAGGAATGAACTGGATTGATTTGTCACCGTTATAACGGGAGTCAATCAAACCAAGCACTGCCGCTTGCACCAAACCTTCAGAACTGAAATCTACAGAAGTTCTGGAAGTTGCCGGCACGGCCATGTTTAGCCTCAGCATATCACCACCGTTCGGCAGAAAATTACTGATGAAGGGTTTACCTGCGGCCAATGGATTTCCGCTCTTGCCCGTAGCCAATTGGTAAGGCCTGAGATTAGGAACACCGGTGTGAAAGATAGGCCAAAGATCTACGGAACGTGGCTTGTTTGGTCCTGGTAACAACAAACCTCCAAAATTGGCTTCGCTCAATGCAGTGCCATTTAGGGCGGCATTTCCTTTAAGCGCAAACAACCCATTTTGACCATTGCCGAAACCAAATTGTCCTAACGAATTTTTCTGCACTCTCAATGGCGTAAATGCAGGAACAGCGCCACCAAATTTTGCGTCGTCCATGTATAGAGCCAATTCAGGGTTGTAAAAATAGTTGCCAAATCTTTTGATCCTGGACAAGTCCTGGTAAGGCGTTAATCTATTCCAAAGATCCTTATCGCCAATAGGCACAACTGCTTCATTGGTCAATGGCATACCCAATCTTGATACCTGGATCCACGGACCAAAATGTGATTCACCTGGCTTGTCATCTTTGTTTTCGTAACGACTATCCATTTCGTAATCACGGCCGTTGTCTTTACTGGAAATTTCATTGAGCACGGTAATTTTTTGCCTGCTCGCAGAAGCCCATACACCAATTACGTAGTTTGGATCAAGAATATTATCAGCACGGTTTACAGCTTTGCGATCTTTTTGAAGTGTGCTCACATCTACCTCTATAGCAATGGTAGAAACGTTGAGGCATCTTAGACCATCTTCAGATCTTGTAGGGCCCTGGCGGGGGGCATCACCTAAGTCAAAGATTCCACCGAGGTCAACAAAAAAGGGATCATCTACCGGGCCACAAAAAACTTTTTCGCCTGTGTTGGCAGTCTTGATTGCGCTTGTCATGATTGACTCATAACTAGGCGCATTAAGGCCTACGGGAGAAGAGATAGATCTTGCGCCTACATTGTTTGGAGGTACTACACCCTTGGTAATAATGGTTTGAAAGCTCTTGCCCCCATTGGTACTTCTTTCCAGGTTGTACGTGGTTTTAAGATTTTCTTTACCAAGTCTGATATTAAAAAAGGTTGTAGGGTCTTCATTTTGCCTGTCAAAGCGGAAGCGATAAATAATATCGTCCCCCTGGGTATTGATATTATTGTCAACATGAATTTCGTAGCGAACATTCTCACTGAAGTGTGCGAAGTTTGGTCCACCCTGGGGCAACTGAAAAGGAATGTAATTCGCAATCAGGATAATTTTATTAGGATCGCTGGGACTTTTAAAAGCATAAACATCTGTGTTATCTGCTACAGGGTCGTCTGCAATCATTGGAGCCTCCCTATGGCTGGAGGCCCACACCGGAAAGGTATTTACAATCATGGCGCATAGCATGACTGCTGCATAGATCTTTTTTTTCATAAATTTTTAATTTATAAGTGAGTGAAAGATTCCTGGCGATGTAAGAGGTAAACTGCAAGTAGTTTCAGAAGGTTTGGACCGGCATGTGATCTAGATACGAAACATTCCTTTCACATGGATTTAACTTTTATTAAATCTTATTTTTTTACGCCTGACACGAGAGATTTTATGCTGCAGCAGATCTTTTTTTTCTTGATTGAAATCTTAGGTTTGAGATAGTCTAAATTATTTATGTCGGCATTTTCTCACCATTAGTTTGCAAATTGAGCTGGGGTAAATCACGCATTATTGTTGAAAAAAAATATTGCATTAAGTGGAAAACTTTTTTTTTTAAATGCAAAAGATTGTGTATAAATTACACTTTAAACTGCTCGTTATATGAAGAAAGCTTTACTCCTGCTTGCGATAAGCCTTGCGTGGCTTCCGCTGTTTTCACAACTTTTATCATGGTCTCCGCAATTTCTTGCCGAAAGCTCAAGTCCCTTAGAGATACTTGTAGATGGATCTAAAGGAAACGCCGCTTTAAATTTTCACAACAATACAGATGTTTACATCCATACAGGTGTAATTACCAATCTCAGTACATCAAGTACCAACTGGAGGTATGTAAAACCAGCCAATTTTAATACACCTGAGCCCTCTTTGGCTGCGACTTGGACAGGTACTTTTCCTTACAAGTGGAAGTACACTATCACTGGTGGGCTGCGTGCTTTCTATGGAATTACTAATCCAGCAGAGACCATTTTGAAAATTGCCATTCTTTTTCGCAGCGGCAATGGGCAAAAAGTGCAGCGCAACCTGGACGGAAGCGATATGTATATACCAATTTACAGTAGTGCTCTCGCCGTAAAATTTACTAACCCACCACTTCAGCCAACATTTTTTCCCATTCCCGAGCCGTTTACCAAAGCCGTAGGCGATAACATGCCGGCAACAGCAATAGCTAGCAGTCTTGGTGGCAGTACAACCATGAGAATGTATTTTAATGGTGCGATCGTAGCCGGACCAGTGAATGCAGCTACTATTTCTGCCAACCCCGTTATTACAACAGCGGGTATGCAGCAAATGGTTGCCGAGGCTTTTGACGGAGTAACGACCAAGACTGATACACTGAAATTTTTTGTACCTGCCGCCACCGTTATCCAGGCCCTGCCTGCGGGCGTGAAGGATGGAATAAATTATCATCCCGATGCCAGCACTGCTACGTTGGTGATGTATGCTCCCGGCAAAGCCCGAATTACAGTGATTGGTGATATGCCCGGCAGTAACTGGAACGAACAAACGCAGTATCAGATGAAGAAAACGCCTGATGGAAATTACTGGTGGACAACACTGACCGGTCTTACTCCAGGCGCAGAATATTCTTTCCAATACCTGGTAGATGGCAACCTGAGAATAGGGGAAGCCTATGCTGAAAAAATATTAGATCCCTGGAATGACCAGTTCATTCCGGCAACTACTTACCCTGCTTTGAAACCGTATCCGATCGGCCTCACATCTGGAATTGTAAGCGTGCTGCAAACCAATGCTCCGGCATATACCTGGCAAACTACCAATTATACCCGCCCAGACAAAAGAAACCTGATGGTGTATGAACTGCTTTTGCGTGACTACCTTGCTGCGCATGATTGGAAGACCCTCAACGACACTTTAAATTACATTCAACGACTCGGTATTAATACCATTCAGTTGATGCCAATCAACGAGTTTGAAGGAAATCTTAGCTGGGGTTATAATCCTGATTACTACCTGGCTCCCGACAAATATTATGGTCCTAAAGATGAATTAAAAGCCTTTATAGACAGTTGCCACAAAAGAGGTATTGCTGTTGTAATGGACATTGCCTTAAACCATTCTTTTGGCCTGTCGCCCATGGTTCAATTATATTTTGATGCAGGTCAAAACCGCCCTTCTGTAAACAATCCATGGTTTAACCCGGTACCCAAACATGCATACAACGTGGGGTATGATATGAACCACGAAAGCTTGGCTACCCGCTATTTTACGAGCAGGGTAATAACACACTGGCTAACCGAATATAAGATTGATGGTTTTCGTTTCGATCTGTCAAAAGGATTTACACAAACCCAAACATGCGATGCCAACGGTGCCAACTGCAATGAGGCGGCTATGGCCGCAAGAGATGTGAGTCGCATTAATATCTGGAAGCGCTATCATGATACGATGCAATTGAAGTCTCCTGGTTCCTACACAATACTGGAGCATTTTGCCAACAACGACGAGGAGATTGAACTGGCGAATTACGGTATGATGCTGTGGGGCAACCTGAACTACAATTTTAGCGAGGGAGCAATGGGGTATGTAAACAATTCAAATTTTGACGGCGCATTGCATATCAGCAGGGGATGGGCACAGCCTCATCTCATTTCATATATGGAAAGCCATGATGAAGAGAGAGTGATGGTGAGAACGTTGGCATCCGGCAACTCTTCTGGTGGGTACAATACAAGAAATTTTGAAACGGCGCTGGACAGGATGGAGCTGAGTGCAGCATTTTTATTGACGATGCCCGGGCCAAAAATGATCTGGCAGTTTGGCGAATTGGGGTACGATTTTTCTATCAACTATTGCCCGAGCGATGGCAGCAATAGTACCAATTGTCGTACAGATAACAAGCCAATAAGGTGGGACTATCTGCAGGTACCTGGCCGCAACGATCTTTTCAATGTGTACAAAGGGTTATTGCAACTGCGCAATACCCCACTCTATGCGGAAGCGTTTACCATCGGTAACATTAGTCGCAATTTTTCCGGAGGCTTTAAATGGATGACGATTAACAGCAGCGGCGGTAAGGTAGTAGTGGTAGGAAACTTTGATGTAGTTGCTCAAACAGGATCCGTAACATTCCCGAGTGCCGGTACCTGGTACGAATACCTTAAAGCGCCTACAACGTTCAATGCTACAGGTGGTTCCCAGACTTTTACTTTGCAGCCCGGGGAATATCATGTATATGTAAGCAGTAATGTGGTGCTACCGGTATCCCTGCTGAGCTTTACTGGCAAAGCAGAAGGAAGTTTCAACCGCCTTGTGTGGCAGGTAGCTCAGGAACAAAACTTTTCTCACTACGAACTGGAGCGCAGCACTGACGGACAAAATTTTGTATTCAACAGTCGGGTAACGGCAACGGGTAGCAGCAGTTATGAAGTACGTGACACAGATGTTGAGCAGTCGCCGGTATATTTTTACCGCCTCAAGCAAGTAGACAATGATGGACGTTTCTCTTACAGCGCTACAGTCAAACTAAACCGCACGCTAAACGCTACCGGCATCCGTGCTACACCCAATCCCTTTAACAACTCACTTAGGGTGACTATTACCAGTGCAGTAAAAGAAAATGTAATACTGGTACTTACTGATCTTAGTGGCAGGCAATTGCACCGCCAGGTAGTGAGCGTTCAGGCGGGTGTAAACTTTGCGGCAATAGATGAGGCTACCAAATTTTCGGCTGGCTCTTACCTGCTAACTATTATTTCTACACAACAAAACAGTACTATCAAAATATTAAAATCGAACTGACAAGTTTTTTAACCCAACCAACCAACCAACATGGATGAATTGCTAACAAAAAGTTCCGGCAATAAAATCAAGACTTTTAGAACCATCCAGTCTGAGGTAGAAAGCAACCATCACGTAGCACTGTCTGTTGACTGTGTGATATTTGGTTTTGATGAACATAAACTGAAAGTCTTGCTCATCCGGTCTGATCTAAAAAAGTACCAGGGGCAATGGTCTTTGTTAGGCGACCTGGTATTGCCGGAAGAAAACCTGGATACGGCTGCCTACCGGATTCTAAAACAAAGGACAGGCTTGAGTGATGTGTTTATGGAACAGGTGCATACTTTTGGCGATGTGAACCGCCACCCTGCAAGCAGGGTGGTTACCGTAGCCTACTGTTCGCTTATTAATATACAGCATCATAAGCTAAAGATTCTGGATAATGAGCTTCATTGGCACGACGTAGAGTCTGTAACAGAAATGGCTTTTGATCATAAGAAAATATTTGATACCAGCCTGAGTCAATTGCAGAAAAGGGTGCGGGAGCATCCGCTGGGATTTAGTTTATTGCCAAGTAAATTTTCTTTGAGAGAACTACAGAATTTATACGAGGCTATACTGAATACCAAACTAGATAGGAGAAATTTTCGGAAAAAATTCTTTTCAATGGAGTTCCTGATTGATGTAGAAGAGATTGAAACAGACGTACCACATCGCCCCGGCAAGCTGTATAAATTTGACTATGCCAAGTTTGAAAAGAGCCCCAAAAAATGGGCAGGAATTGCCTTCTAACGCCTGCCCCTGCTGAACTGTGAGCTAAATGCAGTGCTTTTAAAAAAAATCGATAAACAAAACTAAAATATTGTAAAAATTTTTTTAATTTGTGTAAAAAATACACATTCCTTTTTTCAACTTAACGATTGCTATTATGAGAAAGAAATTTCTATTCTTACGAACTCTTTGTGTATTCCTCACATTATTTTTTGGAGCAAGTGCAACACAAGCACAAACCACTGTTACTGGTAAAGTAACAGATGCAACCGGCGCTGGTGTAGCTGGTATAACCGTTACGGCAAAAGGCACCAACAGCGCTACAGCTACGGACAACTCGGGCTCGTTCAGTCTCTCTGTACCAGCAGGTGCCCGCATCCTGGTTGTATCTAGTGTGGGTTATGCCTCCCAAGAGGTTTCCATCAATGGCCGGTCGGTAGTAGAAGTAACGGTTTTAACAAACACTTCCAGCTTAAACGAAGTTGTGGTGATTGGTTATGGTACTCAGCGCCGTAGAGATGTAACAGGAGCCATAACTAAGGTAACAAGTGAAAAACTCAATTCGATTCCTGTTCCGAGTTTTGAAGCTGCACTACAGGGCAAAGCACCTGGTGTGCAGATCTTGCAGGGTAATGGTTTGGCTGGCTCTGGCTCCGTGGTACGTATCAGGGGGGTCGGTTCTATTTCAGCGTCAGGCGATCCGTTGTATGTTGTAGACGGAATACCTGTGAATTCAGATCAGTTCCTACGTGGTAATGCAGGTGCTATGAATCAAAATCCATTGTCGTCTATCAATCCTGCCGACATTGAGTCTATAGAAATATTAAAAGATGCGGGTGCCACCGGTATTTATGGTTCAAGAGGTGCCAATGGCGTGATACTGATTACTACAAAACGGGGAAAAATCGGCAAACCAACGTTTAACTTCAACACCCGTGTAGGTGTTGCAACATATGCTGCCCGCCAGAAATTTGTAAATACTGAGGAATGGTTGCAACTGCGCCAGGAAGCCTGGACCAACGATGGCAATACAGGCGAAGCACCACTCCCTGGTGGTTACACGTTTGCAACAGCTGGTAAAAATAACACGGACTGGTGGAATGAGCTTACCCAAACAGGTTTTATAAACGAGAGCAACTTGAGCATGACGCAAGGTACGCAGAAGTTAAAAACATTTGCCAACATTACTCACAGCAACAACGAAGGCTACATCAAGTCTAACAGCTACGAGAGATTAGCAGCCCGTTTGAACATGGACTATACAATTTTAAAAAACCTCAAAGTGACCCTTACCTCGGGTTATAACAGGGGTGTAAATAAAAGAGTACCCGCCGCATGGGATGGTGGTATTGGGGATGCCATGAGTAGTGCACTTCCTTTCTTTACTGTATACAACGACAATGGTTCCTACTTTTTAAATGGTGCCAACCCTGTAAGAAGAGTACAGGAGACAAAGCGCAGAGAAATTGATAATCGTATTATTGGTGGCCTGGGTCTGGAGTTTGAGCCTATTAAAGGTCTGTTTTTAAGAACCAATGCGTCTATAGAATATGTGAACTCATTTGATGAGCAATACGAATCAAATAACTGGATCAACCAGCCGAGTCCTGACTCCGGTTATGCAAAACGCAACCCTTACTGGGGCAACAACATTAATGGAAATTTTACAGCTAACTACATAACACAGGCAGGTGAAAAACATAAATTTAACATCCTGGGTGGAGTAGAAGCACAGTCTTATGTGAGAAAGGGTTATCTGTTTGAAATTGGAAATTTCGCTGCTCAGCCGTTTTGGAAGAACCCCGGTGACTATAGGACGCTCCGAGACCAGATCATAGAGCAGCGAGAAACTGCAACACCTCCACAGGCTACCACCAGAAGTTTGGATGAGTATACCTTCAATAGTTTTTTTGGAAGGGTGAATTACAACTTTGACAATCGTTTTGCTTTTCAAATTACTGCAAGATTGGATGGCTCATCTAAGTTTGGCACCAACAACAAGCACGGCTTTTTTCCTGCCATTTCTGGTGCATGGACGCTAAGTGAAGAGAACTTCATGAAAAATGTATCTGCAGTAAACTTTCTTAAACTTAGAGCATCGTTCGGCATCGTTGGAAATGCCAACATCAGATCTGGCGAATATTACGACGATTACCAGGTGGGTGGCATTGGTTATGGCAACAATCCCACTGCATATTTAAATGGCATTGGTAATCCTGACCTACAGTGGGAAACTATGAAAAATACGGATGTAGCTATTGAGTTTGCTTTATTGAAGAGCCGCCTCACCGGGGAAATTGCCTATTATAGGAAGTCCTCAACCGATTTGTTAATGGAGCCAGGCGTTCCTAACTCTACCGGCACTGGTTCCGTGTTTAGAAACTTATCAAACAGTGTTATCCAAAACCAGGGAATAGAATTTAGTGCCAATTTTAAAGTCGTTGACACGAGAGATTTTAAATGGGCCATTGGCGGTAATATAGCACGCAATCAAAACGAAGTGAAGAAGTGGGAACTAGGACCCGATGCGGTTTCGGGCGGTACTAACGATACCAGAGTAATTGAAGGATTGCCGCTAGGTGTAAATTACCTCGTCCGTTATTACGGAGTAGATCCTACAGATGGATTGCCCATCTGGCTGGACGCAGGCGGCAAACAAACCAAAACATTTTCTCTAAATCATCGTGTATTTGCAGGTAGCGTAATGCCCGATTATATTGGTGGCTTTAATTCTTCTGTTGAATATAAAAGAATCGAACTCTCTGCTCTGTTTACTTATGTAATAGGGGGAAATATCTACGATAACTCTGGTAAATACCAGTTGATGGGTGCGTCAAGAAAGAACTGGAATGTGCGCAGAGATTTTCTTGACAGATGGACTGCTCCAGGTGATGTGGCTCTTTATCCCCGTCTTACTTACGATGCTGCTACTTTCCCCGGCCTGCCGAGCGAAGACCAGTTTAACAGCACGATGTTTCTGCACGATGCCAGCTACATGCGTTTAAGAGAGTTGACCCTGGGTTACAGGATATCACCAGAAGTTTTAGACAAATGGAAGATCAAGTCGCTGCGTATTTATGCTACCGGTCTTAATCTGCTAACCTTTAGTAAGTACCCCGGTGGAGATCCGGAAATCACCCGTGATTTTGAAAATCCGCAGGATAGAAACTTAAGTCCGAACGTAACTTACTTAACGGCACCTACCCAACGCAGTGTCATCTTTGGTGTTAATCTTGGTTTCTAAAATTGCAACAGCTACTGTTAAAGGAACAATTGAAAACAATAAATACTAAAACATGAAAAAATATATTTCGATACTTGCAATAACCATGGTAACCACGGTACTGGTTTCATGCGAAAAATTCCTGGAGCGCCCACCAGAGGGGCAGCTTACAGAATCAGAAATCCTAAAAGATGAAGCCGGTCTTGCTGCCTTTACCAATGGAGTTTATACCCTTATGGGCGATGCCGACTTTTTTGGAGGAAGGCACCAGGTGCTCTCTGAGCTATTGGCCGATCACTACAAAGGCGATCGTTTTACCGGTGACTACGCCGAAATCTTCCGTAGGCAAAATTCCTTTTTTGGCGGAACAAGAGATGCATATTATAATAAGGGCTATCGGGTTATTCTGGATGCAAACGTGGTGCTGAAAAACCTCGGTGTGGCTATCACCCAAAAGAATAAGATCGAAGGTGAAGCGAAGTTTTTCCGTGGCCTTGCACATTTTGAGCTGGTAAGATTGTTTGCACAACCATGGGGTTTCACGCCAGACAATTCTCACGCTGGCGTGCCGCTGAGAACAGAGTTTAGCCTCACTTCCAAAACAAGGGCTACCGTAAAAGAGGTGTATGAGCAAGTAATTGCTGACCTCCGTGCTGCTGATTCATTGTTGCCCGACGTAAACACAAACGGCAAATTTTACACCGCTACAAAGTGGGCTGCCAAGGCTTATTTGGCCAAGGCATATTTTCAGCAAAATGATTTTGCCAATGCATTTAAATATTCCACAGAAGTAATTACGAGCAACAAGTTTATACTTGATGCTACTTTTGATAAACGCTTTTCAAAAGGGCTTAGCACCGAAGGTATACTCGTGATAGCAGATCAGGTTGCGCCAAATCAGTACAACCCAGGTGGCGACTTAAGAGGCAATTTCAGGTCTGATGTAGGAATCCCAGGCTTTGCCTTTACCGACCAGTTTTACAACTTGGCCACAGCACGTGCTGCAGATCTTAGAAAAGCCTGGTACAGCAATTCTTTACAGGCTGGTTTTAATGTGCTTACCAAATACAACAAGAACTTTTTCGATCTTCCGGTGTTGCATCTCACAGAAATGAAACTCATTCGTGCTGAAGCAGGTGCAGAAACAGGTGGCGCAAACCTTGCCACTGCCATCAGCGACATCAACCAATTGATGACACGTGCCTATGGAAGTACCGCCTTTAATCTGCCCCTCGCTGCCAATCCTGCGCTGGTGATATCCACATCCCGCAGCGAAAGAGAGCTGGAAGTCGTGGCCGAAGGCAACCGCCTCCAGGAAATTAAAAGAATAGGAGCGAGGTCAGGTGTGAATGTAGATCGACGTGGTTCTGTTTGGAATTGCCCTGGTTTACTGCTGCAGTTTCCTAAAGGAGAGAATGACGCCAACCCGCTTTTTACCATGAACCCTGAAGGTGGTTGTTTTTAAATATTAAAAAACATCAAAACATTTTTATATGAAAAGTATTAATAAAACAGCAATTTTGCTGGTGCTATGTGTGGCCTTGTTTACATCCTGCAGGCCCGATGCATTGAAGGAATTAGGTGCAGAGCGAGACCTGCTAAGCTCCCTGCAAGGCAACTGGAAACTAGTGAAAGCAACGCAGGTAGATGAAGAGGCTAAGGTGAAGGGTTTTCCTTACCAGCAACTGGACATCACCAATTTGTTTCCCTACACGAGCTTCATGTTCACCCTCAACACGGATGGCAGTAACCCAACAGGCTTTACTGCTACCCCTGGCAATTCACCTAAGATCATCAAGCTGAATAGTGGCACCTGGAAGGTAGATAACCTTAAGTATCCCAAAAACCTATTCTTTACCAACGGTACCATTCAAGATACGGTTTCCCTGGGTGGCTATCCTGTAGGCGCCACTACATCACTTAAACTAAGGAAAGAAAAAAGGGATTTTGTATCAGGAAAACTGTTGATCTCTTACACATACGAATTCACCAAACAATAAAAAATTTATCATATGAAACAGCTGTTATATTCTTTACTCCTGTTGGTACCGGTGTTTGGTGCCAAAGCACAAAATCCGTCACTTTTTCCGTCTGCTTTTACGGCAGAAGATGAGGTGACCATTAGCATAGATGTTACAGGAACTGGTATGGCTGGGGTTGCCGATGCTTATATCTGGATATTCTCTAATCCTGATCTGAGTGGTGGCGCTGATGGCGTTACCAATGGACAGTGGGGCAACTCAGCTGAGGCCGCTAAAATGACCCCGGCCGGGCCAAATAAATTTACTTTTAAATTTATTGGCACCACCATGTTTGGGCAAACACCAGCACAATTGAAGAGCTTCGGTTTTCTTTTAAAGAAAAAAGACGGCAGTGCTCAAACGCCTGACTACAAACCTTACTTTTTTGATCCTCTTATTTTTGTACCAACTATGACTAGGATTTTTCCCTCCAAAGTAGATAGAGATGATGTAGTGACTGTGAATTTCGACAAGATGCATGCTAGTTCCATAAACGATCAGCGAATGGCACCAGCGACTTTTACTATTACCATGTTTGATGATCTGAATAATGCGGTAGGTTCCCCACTTTCTTTGCCCTTAAGAAAAACAGATGTCACCATCTGGAGCGGTTCATTTATTCCCGAGGCTTCTTTTACTGCCGCAGCAGGTAGAAGATTGTTCAAATTTAAATACAGGTTTAATGGTTCTATCCTCGATGTAAACGGAGCACCTTCCTCGGTATCAACGGCCGATGTGGACGTTACATTTACCAGGATGAAATAATTTACATTGAATATTAAAAAAAGTAAAATGAAAAAAATAATCTCTATACTAACTATCTCCTTAATAATTTTTGCAGGGTGTAAGAAGATAGATTTTCTTGGCAATGATGCAACCGGTGAAGGATTGGTAGATTTTACGTTAAAAACGCCTGTATCCGGTACGGCTATCATATTAAACGCAGGAACTCCCAATGTGTTAGTTCCTTTTGCCTGGAACGCCGCCGTCCCGGGCTTGAATACTGCACCTACTTACAAACTGGTAATGGCGCTTAAAACTGGTGGCAACATCAAGAATCCATTAGTGGAGTTTCCGGTAACTGGCAACGTTACCACTTTAAATCTTACCTACCAGCAGATAGATGATGCATTGAAGGCGAAAGGAATTGTGAATGGAGCTAAAACAGACCTGGTGTGGGCAGTACAGGCCACCAACGGCTCTGTTACCATTACTAGCCAGAGCGTTTTCAATATCAGCATTACCAGGATGAAAGACGGAGCCTCCAAGTTTGTGTTGCTGGCACCTGTTTCCAGTACTTCACCCCTTACCATCAATCCCGGTAGCACGGCGGAAAGCCTGCTTTTTCGTTGGACAAAATCCAAACCGCCAGCGGGTGGCCCGGCTATAACCTATAAGGTGGTTTTTAGCTTAACTGGCGATTTTACAAATCCTCTTTTTGCTTTGAATCCTGATGCTGCCCCGGCAGATACTACCGCTACCATTTCTTACAAAGCATTTAGTGATTCGTTGAGTGCACGTGGGCTTACATCATTGCCAACACCAGCAATGCTTAAATGGACTGTAATTGCCACGTCGGGTACCTGGAAACAACAGGCAGACTATGTAAATGATTTGGTTATAATCAGGGAGGTAAAAGTATACATCGTAGGAAGTGCTTCACCGGGAGGTTGGGACATCGCATTGTCTACCAGGATGATTGAAGACCCTCGTTTTCCGGGGACCTATTTCTCCTATATTCAACTTACCGGAGGAAATGAAATTAAATTTGTGAATGGTCAAAATTTTCCTCCCTTTCCCGGTGCTATGGATTGGGGTCAAGATCCCGCAGGCGCTCCAGGAACTATTACAGACAATGGTGAAAACAATATATTTGTAGCAACTTCTGGGGTTTACAGGGTAACTTTTGATCTTGCCAACAAAAAATTCTATTTACAAACTGCCGTGTCAAATGGCATTGGCGGAATGGGTATGATAGGGCAATTTCAAGGTTGGTCTCAACCCGCACTTAAAATGAACTATTTAAGTGTAAATAAGTTTATCTACCTGGCGAATATGAATACGGGTGATGAATTTAAATTTCACGATGGCAACGATTGGAATAACGGAAGTAATATCCTTCATAGGTGGTTTTCTGTAGATAATGGCAATGGCGGTAAAATGGTTGTAGATCCTGGTTCTGGCTTTGATAATTTTAAATGGACCGGTGCGTCTGGCAGGATGAGGGCAATTTGGGATGGAAGCGATCCTTTAAACTTAAAGTATAACTTAACCCCTGCATCTGAAATGAGGGTAGTAGGCAATGGTATGAATATCCCAGGTGTAAATGATTGGGATCCAGGTTCATCACCACAAATGATTTACCAAGGAAATGGAGTATGGACAGCAACACTTGCATTAAAAGCAAATAAAGAAATTAAATTTTTAGCGGGCAATGCATGGGGTGCCTTTGATTATGAAAATGCAGGAGCAGGTAAAATACGGTATGAAGGAAGTGATAATTTTCCCACACCCGCTACCGCAGGTACATATATAATTACGCTTAATGAATCAAACGGAACTTATTCAATTCTATAGGTTTTTTAAGACACTAAATAGCCCTTTTGAGTCTTGACCCAAAAGGGCTATTCATTTGTTGTCGATACAATTTGCGTGGCGTCACTTTGGTATGATTTTTTATTGATCTAAAAAGAGCATTAATTATTCATTCCTAAATAATACTAACATGAACAATCGTAGAACCAGTGCAATTATTTTAGCCGGACTAGCAGGAGCTTTTGCATATTACAAATATTCAAAAATGAGCGCAGAAGATAAGGCTATGCTGACCGACAAAATTAAAACTACCGGAAAAGAATTGTTGAGCCATTTAAACCTGGGCAGTCTCAACGGAATAAAGGATGCGGTACTGCCGAGCAATAAATACGAGACCAGTAATTCCTAACTACCATCTACATTATTTAAAAGTGTTGCAGAAATGCAACACTTTTTGTTTTTTAAATAAATCGGCCGGGATAAGCTTCTCATATAGCCGGGGCATCAAAATCCTGCAAAATTACCCTGCCTCACCACTGCTATCCTCTTTTTGGATAGTTTCCAATTTGGATTTTTGCTCGTCTTCCTCAAGTTGCTTTGCTGCTTCTTGTTCTACGCTGGCCTTGTCAATGTCCACAGAAGGCGCCTTGTTTTCATTGCTGCCAATGCTGCCGGGTTTTTCGGCGTATACTTTTACGTCGTCTGTTTGTTTTTCTTCGTCGTTCATATGTTGTTTTACAAACTTGCTTCCAACGCTATGCCATAGTCAGGCAGAATGAAAATAGATGATCGTTTGAGAGTTCAAAACCTATTGAGCGTAATGGCGCCTGCTTTATAATTATCTTTATTCCATCAACAATGATGTTGGCCTTTGTTAACCCTTATAACCATGACTTTTCTTTACCTGCTGCTGTGCTTAATCCTGATTTTGCTCATTGTAATCCTGGTAGTGGGATTGCGCTCCAGGGCAAATAGCAACACAAACGAACTTGCAGAATTAAAATTTTCTGTTGTTAATGTTTCTCAACAAGTGAAGGATAGCGCTTCTCTTTTACAAACTGAATTCGTTACTAACAGGGCCGAGGCCGCTCAAAGTTCCCGTGATCAAAGGTCGGAAAGCAGTACTCAATTGGCAGCGTTTGGAAAAACTATTTCTGATAGCGTGCACCAGATTTCAGAATTGCAAGGCATGCAGCTTTCGAGTTTTGCTGAGCAACTTAATAATCTAACGAGTACAGTTAATGAAAAACTTTCCAGCTTTCAAGGCAGCATAGAACAGGCAGGCAAAGATGGGAGAAAGGAGCAAAGAGAAAATGGAGATCATCTTAAGAATGACCTCAACAGTGCGCTTAAAGATTTTAAAGAAAAGCTGCGGGAAAATTTCAGCGATTTTGAAAATCTGCAGCATGCACTGAATCGCACGAGTTCCGAAAAGCTCGACGTAATAAAGAATACTTTGGAGTCTTCAATTAAAAATTTGCAGGAAGGAAATGAAAAGAAACTGGAAGAAATGAGACATACGGTAGATGAGAAATTACAAAAAACCCTGGAAGCACGATTGAGTCAGTCTTTTGAATTGGTCAGTAAAAACCTTGAGTCTGTGCAAAAAGGGC
>JAYTBG010000380.1:0-16499 GCA_043737055.1 Chitinophagaceae bacterium
GCGGAGAGAACGGTTTAGGATTTACAGCTTCTATGTTTCACTTGTTTACACATGCCATATTCAAAGCATTATTGTTCCTTGGTGCAGGTGCCGTTATTCATTTTATTCACAGCAACGAAATGAAAGACATGGGTGGCTTAAGGAAATATTTACCCATCACCCATATTACTTTTTTGATTGCATGCCTGGCTATTGCAGGGGTTCCTCCGTTCGCAGGATTCTTTAGCAAAGAGGAAATTTTATTGGCAGCATACCAACACAATTCAATTATTTATTGGATAGCCCTGGCAACATCAGGACTCACTGCTTTTTACATGTTCCGTTTGTACTTTTCCATCTTCTGGGGTCGTACTAGCCCCTCTCATTTGTCGCAGACCCCTATAATTTCGAACCAGAGGAGTGGGGGTGAGGTCCATCATGGTGAGGGAGGTTTCGCAATGATGATGCCATTGCTACTTTTGGCAACAGGTGCTGCCATGGCAGGATTCATTCCCTTCGGCCGTTTTGTGAGCTCCGATGGAACACCGCTTGAAAGCCATTTTCATTTACAGTTTTCCATAGCTCCGGTAGGGCTGGGGTTGATAGGAATTTTTGCAGCTATGTGGTTTTATAAAAAGGAGAATAGCCGTTCGACAAAATTGGCCGCCTCTCTGAATGGATTATATAAAGCAGCCTATCGTAAATATTATATTGATGAAGTTTACCTGTTCATTACAAAAAAAATAATTTTTAATGTAATGGCAAGGCCTGCTGCATGGATAGATAGAAATCTGGTGGACGGGGTGGTGAATGCAACTGGTAAAGCAACACTGGCACTGTCAGAAAGAATTAAAGGATTTCAGTCTGGGAAAGTACAACACTACGCTATTTACTTTTTAGCTGCTGTGATTGGTTTGTCCGTGCTTTTTATTTATGTATGGAAGTAAAAGTTTAGAGTTTAGAAGTTTAGAAATTGGAACGTCACACTAAACCCCTAAACCTCTAACCCCTAAACATCTAAACCCTAAACCCAATATCCTAAACCTAAAACCTTAAACCTTTTTAATGAATCTTATACTACTCATATTATTACCTCTGCTTACCGCAGTTGCCTTGTTGCTGGTGCGTAATAGCAATATGGTCAGATGGGTTGCTCTTGCAGGTGCTACGGTTCAGTTTATTTTGGCGATCGTACTATTTTTTGTTTATAGCCATGAGAGAGCCGTGGGGCAAACAGCACAAATGTTATTTGAACTACAATACAATTGGTTCCCATCCTGGAATATTAGTTTTCACCTGGGCGTTGATGGTATTGCCGTAGCCATGATTTTGTTAACGGCTTTTATTGTAGTAGCAGGCGTATTAGTTTCATGGAATGTTGCTACCATGACGAAGGAGTATTTTTTCCTGCTTATCCTGCTGAGCCTTGGAGCCTATGGGTTTTTCATTTCCCTCGACCTTTTCATACTTTTTTTCTTCTTAGAAATTGCAGTAATACCCAAATATTTATTGATAGGCATTTGGGGTAGCGGTAAAAAACAATATGCCGCCAACAAACTTGCTTTGATGTTAATGGGTGGCTCAGCATTGGTACTGGTTGGTTTGCTAGGGCTTTATTTTTCTATGCCCGAAAGAAGTTTCGATATCATGACGCTATCGCAATCAAACATTCCGATAGAGACTCAAATGATCTGTTTCCCATTATTGTTTGTAGGCTTCGGGGTGTTTGGAGGTTTGTTTCCATTTCATACCTGGGTGCCGGATGGCCACTCCTCAGCGCCCACTGCAGGATCAATGTTTCTCGCAGGTATATCTATGAAGCTAGGCGCCTATGGCTGCCTGCGGGTGGCCACTTACCTGATGCCACAAGGCGCTGAAGCGTATTCTGCAGTCATCATAGTACTCGCAGTTATTGCCATTTTTTATGGAGCATTTGCTACTATGATGCAGCAGGATCTTAAATACATCAATGCGTATTCGTCGGTTAGTCACTGTGGTTTTGTTTTTTTAGGCATAGGTATGTTAACCCATACTGCCATTACTGGCGCCGTGTTGCAAATGGTATCTCATGGTCTGATGACGGCCCTTTTCTTTGCGGTGATAGGAATGATTTACGAACGCACCCATACAAGGCTGGTGAACGAAATGGGAGGGTTGTTGAAAGTAATGCCATTCATTTCTACCATATTATTTATCGTCGGATTTTGTTCTCTCGGCCTACCGGGCCTCAGCGGTTTTGTGGCAGAGATGACAATCTTTGTTGGCTCATGGCAGCACGAAGAATTGTTTCACAGAGTGGCAACTATACTTGCCGCTATGTCCATAGTGGTTACGGCAGTGTATATTCTGAGGGCTATTGCACAAACAGCTATGGGTGCATTGAAGGTAAATTTTAGAAATTTAAGTGATGCAACATGGAACGAAAAGGCATCTGCAATCCTTTTGTTGGCAGCAATTTTAGCTATTGGGTTGGCGCCTTTTTGGCTGAACGATCTGGTGCGTCCGGCTGCTGAGGTGATCATGCAAAAGATAAATCCAGCGGCAATCGGAAAAAATTAAAAATAGTTTGATGAACGAGCTTTTGACACTAATGAAATCTGAACTGCTGGTCACGGCTATCATCTTTATTCTATTGTTTTGTAGAATCGGGAGTACGGTGCAAAACGATACGCTCTTACCCGTTATACAATTGTTGTTGCTGGGGAATTTGGTAGCAGGGTTTTTTTTAGGCGGAGAAGGAACTTTGTTTGATGGAATGTTTATTACCAATGGCCTCATTGCTTTACAAAAAAGTATTCTCAACCTTGCTGTCTATCTTATCTCATTGTTATTTGCAGATTGGCTGAAGAAAAGTTCGCACATGCCCGAATTTTTTATGCTAATGCTTTCTGCATTGCTCGGTATGTTCTTTATGATTTCTAGCGGAAATCTTTTAATGTTTTTTCTTGCGCTCGAGATGGCTACAATACCAGTTGCAGCCATGGTCAATTTCGATCTTAATAGGAAGATAGCATCAGAGGCCGCTATGAAGATGATTCTTACTTCGGCATTCTCATCCGGTATTTTGTTGTTTGGTATTTCGCTGCTGTATGGAGTAACGGGCACCATTACTTTTTCCGAAATGCCTGCCATGCTCGATGGTAGCCCATTGATGATTATGGCGTTTGTGTTTTTAATTACAGCGTTTGCTTTCAAGCTTTCCATCGTCCCTTTTCATTTGTGGACTGCTGATGTGTATGAAGGAGCGCCCTTTGCAGCTACTTCATTTTTGTCTGTAGTATCTAAAGGTTCTATTGCATTTATATTCATGGCTACTCTATACAAAGTTTTTGCGCCCATGCAAGATGTCTGGTACAATATGATCATGCTTTTAGCGATTGTAACTATGATCGTAGGCAACCTGTTTGCATTAAGGCAACAAAATATCAAAAGGTTCCTCGCTTTTTCTTCTATCGCACAGGTTGGTTTTATCCTGGTGGGTATGAGTGGTAATGCTCCGATGGGCACCGCTTCTGTTGTATATTTTATATTGATCTATACTTTTTCCAACCTTGCTGCATTTGGTGTGGCCGCTGCCATTGCAGCACAAACGGGCAAAGAAAAAATAGATGATTACAAAGGTTTGTATCAAAGCAATCAATTTTTAAGCTGGGTGTTGGCATTGTCGTTGTTTTCCCTGGCGGGTATTCCGCCCACGGCAGGTTTCTTTGGTAAATTATTTTTGATAACAGCGGGCGCATCTGAAGGAAATTATCTCTTCATCACAATTGCGGCCTTGAATATGATTGTTTCTTTATATTACTACCTTAAAGTGGTAAGGGCTGTTTTCATGGAAAAGAATGAGCAGCCAATAGAAAGTATCTATCTACAGCCATCAACTAAATTTGCATTAATTATATGTGGAGCAGGCATTTTGTTGGTAGGGTTGATGAGTTGGATATATGATTACATCGAAAAGTTGGTTTAGAAGTTTCGAAGTCTAAACCTCTAAACCTCTAAACCTCTAAACCTTTAAACCTCTAAACTTTTACCATGGCCATCAACAAAAACCACGAATTTGAAGAACTGGATGGGGTAAAATGTGGCGTTGTAGAAAAAAACGCATCTGCAGAGCGGGTAGCATTTTTAAAACGTTTGTTAGAGCACAATCGTTATCAAGTTGTCGTGGTGCCATCTACACCAGCAAAAGCAGTAGCTGCTAAACAAGTTACAACTGACCCCGGAGCCGAGGTACTGTCTGTGCAAGCTGAGCCAGCCCTACCAGGGTTAGAAACATTTACCATTGGTGTTACAGACTATACCTTTAATAGCATAAATGCAATTTTTGGTCGGCTTCTCCGTAGCGAAGACGGGCATGTTGTTACACAGGCATACTGGCAGCAAAGAGATACATCTTCCAATGATGAGATTCCATATTATGAAAATGTTATTTTAAAAAAATAGGGGCACTCTCGGTGCAGCGTTATATTTGTCACACAGTACAACCACTACCAAACTATTCACACACCTGCACCCGCCCCAGCAATGAAAACAATCATTTACTCTCTTGCGTTTTTTCTATTGATCATTTCAGCCAGCCATGCTCAAAGGTTTTCGGAATATGGTGTTCTGTCTATTGAAGAAATAAATCTTAAGACATGTGCTTTTGATAAAGATGCAGATGCCGTTATTCTAATGCACGATGCTGAATCTAACTACGATGATAAACATCGGCTTGTTACGTATCATCACGTCAAAATAAAAATACTTACTGAAAAAGGATTTCCCTCAGCAAGTGTAATTATTCGATTTTACAGGCAAGATGAATTTGAGACTATTGACCTTGTAGATGGCATGACTTTAAACCCAACCCAGGATAATGGTGTAGAGCGTGCAAAACTGGAGCGTAAATCTATATTCACACAAAAGGAAAATGAACGAATTGGCAAAGTCGTTTTTACTTTTCCGGCAGTCAAAGCCGGTAGTATAGTAGACTATAAATACCGCAGCACCATGAAACATTATGGCGGCCTGGATGAGTGGGTATTTCAAGATCGCCTGCCTGTAATAAAAAGTAAATTCAATCTCGTTATCTTACCTAATATACAATTTGCTTACCGCATAATGAAGGCTGAGAGTTACAACGTAGACGTTACCAAGGATGCAGGTAACGGGAGTGTTTCATTTGAGATGCGAAACATTCCTGGCTTGGGTGACGAGCCCTACATGGATTCCCGCAACGACTATCTGCAAAGAGTTACTTTCCAGTTGAGCGGTTATGCCATGGGCACGCTCAATTCTAAAACATATATCACATCCTGGGATGAAGCCATCAAAGAGTTGTGGACAGCAAAGGAGTTTGGCAGTCAATTGGGAAAAAGTATTCCTGGAACAGAAGCGTTTACAGCACGGGTGAAACAGATGAGTTCTCCCGAAGAAAAGATGAGAGCAGTTTATAATTATGTGCGTAGTAATATGAATTGGAATAATCTGTACAGTAAGTATAGTGTAGCTGGCGTAAAAGATTCCTGGCAAAAAAAAGCAGGCAACAGCGCAGATATAAATCTGATATTGACTAATCTTCTGCAGGAAGTTTCACTTGATGCCAATCCCATGCTGGTAAGCGAACGGTTTCATGGAAGGGTCAATACCACGTACCCGTTTTTAGACCAATTTAACTCTGTATTTACCTGCGTAACAATCGACAAAAATAAGTACTACCTGGATGCCACTAACAAAACCATTCCGCCGCATCTTACTCCTGTTGATATCTTAAATACGACTGCGCTGGTTGTAAAACGCAAGGGAGGTGGCTTACTTGAAATCACAAACGATGCAGCGAAGTTTAAGGAGTCAATTGTGGTTGATCTGACGGTGAGCGACGACGCAGTGCTAAACGGCCAGGTATATGTAATAAGTTATGACTACGCCAGGCTTACCAAATTAGAATTATATAAAGCTGATAGAAATGGTTTCTTAAATCGTTATTTCAAATTAGATGGCAGTATAATTTCGCCGGAAAACCTTAACCTGGTGAACCTGGACAACGACTCATTGCCTTTGATTCAGAATGGTAAATTCTCAGCTAACTTAAATAGCACTGGTGAGTTTTTGTTTTTGCCATTGAATCTTTTCACAGGCTTTCAGTCTAACCCTTTTTTGACGGAGCAAAGATTTTCAAATGTCAATTTCGGTTTTGGCAGATTCATTAACCTGACTATTAATCTACAGGTGCCGAATGATTATGTAATAGACGACCTTCTTAAATCAATTAAGATTACGAACGCAGACAGGGATATCAGTTTTACCAGGCAGCTGTCTTACAACAAAGAAAAAAACACTGTGAACTGTAGCATTATTTTCGACTTCACTAAAAGCTTATATGAGACCGATGCATATCCTGTAATTCGGGAAATGTACCAGAACATATTTCGGTACCTCTCAGAACCGCTTGTATTAAAAAAGAAAACGTAGAGATAACAAAAGTGGGTAGTACCGCTGGGTGACCTCGGTTCAGCATATGCTTTTTTGAAATCACCAACACTAAACAGTGTTATGAAACCTCAAGGCTTGCAAAGTGAAGAGGCCATGAAAAAAGCCAGCACAGATGCTGGCTTTATAGAGATCATTAGAAGTTATACCCTACACTTACTGCTGCAGATGGCTGTATATATCCACTCGATATAATTGGTGTAAACCCAATACGCCAGGAAAAGCCACCATCTTTGGGTTGACGGCGGTACATGAATGATGCTGTGCCATAAACGGAGGATCCTTCGTCTTCGCTGTAATCAAAAATGTCTACTTTTTTTCCGGTAACGGTCACGCCGGCACCTACTTCAAAAGTGTGAACCGAATTTTGTTTGCCAAAAACATAATTCACCTGCATAGGAACTGTTAACACAGATCGCATATCATAATTGTAGTTCCCGTTACTGTTGTCATAGGTTTCGGTGGTTACGAATCCAATCCCGATTCTGCCGCCTATACCAAGATTAGATTTGGTGAACCTCCTGTCAATGTTAGCGGAAAATAAAATGCCCGGGCCACCGAGCTCCGCATAAAAACTTGTTTGCCCAGGCACGCTGGAAGTTTTGGCCTCTTGTGCAATACAAAAACTGCTGACAAACAAAAAAGAAAGGAGAAGAATTGATTTCATAGCTGATTTAATTAAGGATGAAAAATTGTTTAAACAAATATGAGTATATAGATATGGTTTGCGCTGCACCTGCCATTGTTAATTTTAAATGAGAATATTTAGTAAGCATCTAGAACCTGGACGTGTTTGAAGCAGGGTCATAAAAAAGAGGAACATAGCAGTCCCTCTTTTTTATGGATGGAACCATTTTAGCCAATCATTTCCATAATAAGTTTCTTCACATCAGTCAAGGCAATTCTTTCCTGCCTCATGTCGTCCCTGTAACGGATGGTAACCTTGTTGTCTTCTTTTGTCTGGTGATCGATAGTCACACAAAAAGGTGTACCAATGGCATCCATACGTCTGTAACGCTTTCCTATGGCATCTTTCTCTTCATAAAAACACATAAAGGCGCTCTTGCATTCGTCAAGTAATTCTCTTGCTATTTCTGGTAAGCCATCTTTTTTAAGCAATGGTAATATCGCTAATTTGGTAGGAGCAATTTTTGCAGGAATGCGCAGTACTACACGGCTATCTTCACTGCCGTCCTCTTTGGTCCACTTTTCTTCGGCATAGGCAAGGCTCATAACTGTGAGGAACAAACGATCAAGTCCTACCGAGGTTTCTACCACATAAGGTGTGTAGTTGCCGTATGGTTTTCCTTCCGGGTTTAGGTCATTATCAAAATACTGTATTTTCTTTTTGCTGAAGGTAGCATGCTGCCTCAAATCAAAATCTGTCCGGCTGTGTATGCCCTCCAGTTCCTTCCATCCAAATGGAAATTCAAACTCGATATCAAGTGCAGCGTCCGCATAGTGAGCAAGTTTCACATGATCATGAAAACGTAATTTCTCTGCAGGGATACCAATACTCTCATGCCATTTTTTGCGGGCATCTTTCCAGAAATTATACCATTCCATTTGTGAGCCCGGACGAACAAAAAACTGCATTTCCATTTGCTCAAACTCACGCATCCTGAAAATAAATTGTCTTGCTACAATTTCATTTCTAAAAGCCTTGCCCGTTTGCGCAATACCAAAGGGTATTTTCATACGACCGGTTTTTTGCACATTTAAAAAATTTACAAAAATGCCCTGGGCAGTTTCGGGGCGCAGGTAGATGGTTTCACTTTCCTCAGCTATACTTCCAATTTGTGTATTGAACATTAGGTTAAACTCCCGTACATCTGTCCAGTTGCAGGTTTTACTGATGGCACATTTTATTTTGTTGTCCTCAATCAATTTTTTGATGCCGGTGTAATCTGTCGCAGCCAATAATTTATCCATTTCTGCAAGCAGGTTTTCAGCAGCTTCTTTTTCCAGGGTTTCTGCAAAACCTTCTATCAAATGGTCTACCCTATAACGCTTGTTGCTATCCTTGTTGTCAATCATTGGATCGCTGAAATTATCTACGTGGCCACTAGCTTTCCACACGGTAGGATGCATAAAAATCGCTGCATCAATGCCTACAATGTTATCATGCATTTGGGTCATGCTTTTCCACCATTCATCCCGCAGGTTTTTTTTGAGTTGAGCGCCCATTTGGCCGTAATCATACACTGCTGCAAGGCCGTCATATAGCTCGCTGCTTTGAAAAATATATCCGTATTCTTTGCAATGCGCAATCAGCTCCTGCAAACCTGCCTGACGGTAGGCAGGGTTATTCGTTTCGTTTGCCATGGGAGCAAAGATAACAGATTGGCTGTTTGAGGGCAAGGGGTCATTTTTTGTTAGCCAGCATCGGTTCTCTAGGGAACATTGTTGTGGCTCCCCCGTCAGTATTGCGGGGTCACCTGCCTACCGCAGGCAGGCTCACTTGTACTGCATCAAATGATTCATCCAAGTAAAGCTGAAGCCTGATGAGCAAGGGAGCTGCATTTTCAACTTAAATAAAACCTTCGATAAGGTTCACAACCGTTTCGTTGGTTTCGAAGACTTCACTTTATCCTCAACCGCCGACAGGGTTGAAAGCCGCTGTCGGGGTTTCCCTTAACCCTGTTGGCGGCTCCTAGCCCCGACAGCGGTTTTTAATATCCAACTATTCCAAAATTGAATGAGAGATATTATCAAAAACGGCATTGCCTAAATGTGCATCCATAAAATATTGCTTGTTCCCGAACCATTCTAGTACTGCCGGTTTGTCGAGAAATGATTTTTCTTCTGTTAGGTAACTATGCCAGGAAGTAAATTCCCAGTTTCTAGAATCTTTTACAAACCCATGATGCTGCGCATTGAAATGGATATAATAAATAAGTAAAGTAACTATCATTGTCTACTTCTATTGTTCTAAAAGGTTCTTCAAACAACTTTCCATGCCTGCTGTAACTTTTTTTGAAAGACTGAGCATAACTATTAAAAAAGTGAGACAACTGTCTGGATGGATTCAATTCTATTTCAACGTTGCCATCATTTCTTTAAACAATGATTTTTTCCTTTACCCTAACCATTAAATGAAAATTATTTTTCAATAAAGCAAAAGCGTAGGTTTCAAAAACTGGGAAGCACTATTCATTATATTTTTGAAGAAAGTTGTAGTAATTTCTTTTCTCCTTAAAAATATCTTCGCTGTTGTTGTCCCGATTAAAAATATGGTAGATGTTGCCTGACTCTAATGGTGCAATAATTCTCATATGACAAAATAAAAAAAGTTGAGTTTAATTGAAAGTCTAACCTTGTTCTACTTATACTATTTGCTGCCACGGCGTAACGACAACCGCCGACAGGGCTTGAAGCCGCTGTCGGGGTAGCGCTTAACCCTGTCGGCGATGCAAGTCCCGACAGCGGTTTGCATAGTTAAAACAAACAAGCCACCAGCTTTTAAACTGGTGGCTTAAGAAATATTTACAATTATTTTAAACCTCCCAAGTCCCCTTCAGGGGATTTGGGGGCAGCACTCTCAACTACATCCCAAACTATTTCCGCAGTTCAAACACTTGTAGCAAGTGCCGCTACGCACTGTTATGTGCCCGCACACATTACAAGCCGGCGCATCGCTCTGCATATTTTTTGCTGCAGCATTAGAAGCACTCATGCCCATTGTAGATGATTTAGCAGCATATGCAGCTTTGTAAGGTTTTACTTCAGGGGCTGGCGTAGTATTGGTAGCTCCACCCAACACCCGTACTTCACTCAGGTCTGGTTTACGATCACCAATTGTAGGTGAGTTGATATCCCAATCTTCGGTGTTGGTGTTTTGCACTTCTGGCTTGTCCAGCACATGAACTAAATCATTACGGCCAAGGTATTCGTATGCCAGTGAGCGGAACATAAAATCTATGATAGAAGTGGTGGTTTTGATATTGGGATGCTCAACCATACCTGCCGGCTCAAAGCGTGTGAACACAAATTTTTCAACATACTCTTCCAGAGGCACACCGTATTGCAGACCAATAGAAATAGCGATGGCAAAACAGTTAAGCATGCTGCGCATAGTAGCACCTTCTTTGGCCATATCAATAAAGATCTCTCCTAAAGTGCCATCATTGTATTCGCCGGTACGGAGAAACAATGCCTGCCCGTTTATTTTTGCTTTTTGTGTAAAGCCCCTGCGCTTGGCCGGTAAAGCTCTTCGCTCTACAATCATTGCCAGTTGACGTTTAAGGGCAGTATCAGCACTGCTTTGCACCCGCCTGTTCATTTCATCAAGTAAGTCTTCAATTGTTAGCTGAGACATATCCACCAAAGCAGAAACGGGTTCTCCTGCTGGTACCTCGCTCTGCGTGGTTTCTTCTTCTACCTTTTTCTTTTTGTCAGATTTGTTGCTCAGGGGCTGGCTCATTTTGCTGCCATCACGGTACAGGGCACACGCTTTTAAACCCAGTTCCCAACTTAGCCGGTAACTATCCGCAATTTCTTCAATCGTTGCTTCGTTTGGCAGGTTGATGGTTTTACTAATGGCACCGCTTAAAAAAGGTTGTGCTGCAGCCATCATTCTTATATGGCCATGTGCGTGAATGAAGCGCTCACCTGTTTGTCCGCATTTATTGGCGCAATCGAATACTGATAAATGCTCGTCCTTTAAGTAGGGCGCACCCTCAATCGTCATCGTGCCACAGATGTAAATATTTGCAGCCTCTATTTGATCTTCTGTAAACCCCAGGGCTTCCAAGAGGCTCCATTCAAAATCGCCATATTGTTCTACTGTAAAGCCCAGCCTTTGCATACAGGCTTCGCCAAGTGTAAATGCATTGAATACAAAACCAATTTCAAAAGCGCTGGCCATGGCCGCATTCAGCTTTTCTATTTCATTGGGTAAAAACCCTTTCCCACTCAACGAGATTTCATTGATGTGTGGTGCTCCTTTTAAAGTAGCATGACCTTTGGCATAGTTTACAATCTCTTCCAATTCCTGCTCGCTATATTTTAAATTGCGCAATGCCTGCGGTACACTTTGGTTGATGATTTTGAAATAACCGCCACCACTTAATTTCTTAAATTTCACCAGGGCAAAATCAGGCTCTACGCCGGTAGTGTCGCAATCCATCACAAGGCCGATGGTTCCTGTGGGAGCAATAACTGTGGTTTGCGCATTGCGGTAGCCATACTTTTCTCCTTGTTGCACAGCCGTGTCCCACGCTTTTGTTGCCGCAGTCAGTAAATAATCCGGGCAATATTTTGCGTTAATGCCATGCGGTTTTATTTCCAAACCTTCATAGGCATCCATAGCATCATAGGCCGCAGCACGGTGATTCCGCATCACCCGCATCATGTGCTCTTTATTCAATTCATATTTGTCAAAGGCGCCAAGAAAGCTGGCCATTTCTGCCGAAGTGCTATAAGCTACCCCAGTCATAATTGCAGAGATGGCTCCTGCTATTCCCCTTGCTTCATCGCTATCATATGCAATGCCACTTACCATTAACATAGAACCAAGGTTGGCGTAACCCAGTCCCAGTGTTCGGTAATCGTAACTAAGCTGGGCAACTTCTTTACTGGGGAATTGCGCCATCAACACAGAAATTTCCAGCACAATGGTCCACAAACGACAGGTATGTTCAAAACCCGCAACGTCAAATGTATTGTCGTCTTCATTAAAAAAACGACGAAGGTTTACACTGGCAAGGTTGCAGGCGGTGTTGTCTAAAAACATATACTCACTGCAAGGGTTAGACGCTCTAATTCGCCCACCTTCAGGGCAGGTATGCCATTCATTGATGGTAGTGTCATATTGAGTTCCAGGGTCAGCACAGCGCCATGCTGCGTAGTTTATCTGGTTCCATAGATCTGTTGCTTTGATGGTAGTCATGGTCCGGCCATCACTCCTTGCTCTCAGTTCCCAATCTGCATTTTCATCTACCGCTTTAAAAAAACTATTGGGCACCCGTACAGAGTTGTTGCTATTTTGCCCACTCACGGTGCGGTAGGCCTCGCCCTCATAATCGCTCGGGTAACCTGCAGCAATCAGAGCCGCTACTTTCTTCTCTTCATCAACTTTCCAGTTTACAAATTCAACAATTTCAGGGTGGTCAAGGTCCAGGCAAACCATCTTGGCTGCACGCCTGGTGGTGCCACCACTTTTTATGGCGCCAGCGGCACGGTCACCAATTTTTAAAAAGCTCATCAGCCCGCTACTTGTGCCACCACCACTTAGCTTTTCTTTTTCGCCACGTATGCTGCTGTAGTTGGTACCTACACCACTCCCGTATTTGAATATCCTTGCTTCTCTCACCCATAGATCCATAATTCCACCATCATTCACCAGGTCATCTTCTACACTCAAAATAAAACAGGCATGGGGTTGAGGCCGCTCATATGCACTCGTAGATTTTTTCAGCATTCCATCTGCCTGGTCTACATAATAATGTCCCTGCGGTTTGCCGGTAATGCCGTACACTTCGTGCAGACCTGTATTAAACCATTGCGGACTGTTAGGAACGCATGCCTGGTTTAAAATAGAGTATACCAGTTCATCATAAAATATCTCTGCGTCTTTAGCGGTCTGAAAGTAACTATATCTTTCACCCCACACTCTCCAGCAATGTGCCATGCGGTGTGCTACTTCTTTGCTGCTTTTTTCTCTGCCTGTTGTGCCGTCCGCCTGTGGCACTCCTGCTTTCCTAAAATATTTTTGTGCCAATATATCTGTAGCAATCTGGCTCCACTGTTTGGGAACCTCTACATTATCCATTTGAAAAACAATTTCTCCTGACGGGTTTTTTATGACAGATACACGATAATCGTATTCGAACATGTCATAAGGACTTATGCCTTCTTTTGTAAACTGGCGGGAGATCTGGAGTGCAGCAGTCGATTGCTTTTTTGTTGGCATAATGGAGTTGATTTAAGTTTGTGTAAATGTTAGTTTCAGAATACCCGTAGGACAACGAATGTATTCTTTGCCTATCAACTTCAGGGGGTGGAAATATTAACATGCTGTGGACAAGATGGTGGAAAAATTATTAAATGAGTGGTGGGCTTTATTTGCGGCTGAAATTTAATTTTTAGCAAAAAAACATTTTTAAAAACTGAATAATTGTTGTAAATGTAATAGCCATGACCTCGACTTTTGATGTGGAGGAATTGGAAAATTTTTACCAGCCTAAAAAACTGTATATATATGAGGGTTGTAATACAAAGAGTAACATCAGCTTCGGTGGTTATTGAACAAAAAGTAAAAGCAAGTATAGGTCTTGGCCTACTTGTTTTAATTGGGATAGAAGATGCAGACGATAACACTGATCTTGAATGGCTGGCCAACAAAGTAGTGCAGCTGAGAATCTTTGATGACGAGAATAAAGTGCCCAATGTTTCTATCCTTGATGCGGATGCAGACATATTGCTGGTAAGCCAGTTTACATTGCATGCCTCCACAAAAAAAGGAAATAGGCCTTCCTATATCAGGGCGGCTAAACCTGCTGTTGCCATTCCGCTGTATGAACGTTTTATAGTCGTACTTGAAGCTGCACTGGGCAAGAAGATTTTTACAGGGACCTTTGGTGCAGACATGCAAGTGAGCCTCACTAACGATGGGCCGGTTACCATAATTATTGACAGCAAAGGCAAAGAATAAGAATGACTCTTTTTGACTAATAAAACATATCATGACTATTGAAGAAGCTCAACAAAAAGTAGATGACTGGATCAAGTCGGTAGGTGTAAGGTATTTCAGTGAAATGACTAACCTGGGGATATTGATGGAAGAAGTTGGAGAGCTAAGTCGCATCATGGTGCGGACTTACGGAGAGCAGTCTTTTAAAGAAAGTGATAAGGGTAAACAACTACCCGATGAACTTGCTGATGTGCTATGGGTGGTCCTATGCCTTGCTAACCAAACCGGTGTAAACCTTACGGAGGCTTTGCAAAATAATCTTGAAAAGAAAACGAACAGGGATGCTACCAGGCATCTTGACAATGATAAACTGCGTTAGTTAAATATACCGTGCGCAAGGTATGTACAGGCATTTGCTGAAGTATATTTTTATGCTATCATAAAAATATAAAAGCAGACCATGAGCAAGCTATTCCTTTTCGCCACTTTCTTACTTACCTCCTTTATCTTAAACGCACAAAAGGCGGTTGACTGGACTAAGAACTTTCCCTCAAAAATTAACTGGTACAAAATTACAGATGCCGGAATATTGGTGGTAGGTACCAATGACGCTTTGTACGGTGTAAACCCAGCCGACGGCAAAGAGGTTTGGAAAATTGACAAAATTGAAAATATACAGGAAGAAAACTATGACCCGATAGAAGGAACGCCCTACATCGTGTTAGCAAAGCGTGGCATGTTTAAATCGTCCAACAACATTGTAGATGTAGTTACCGGGAAGAGTATTGCCAACAGCCGGGATCTTGGCCTCGCTGCTATTACCAAGCGCATTCATTTAATCAAAAATAACGCAGTGCTTTTTTATGGCATCGGCGCCACAGGCAAGCCCACGCTTATGATGGTGAGCCTTGCAAGCGGAGAGAAGTTATGGGAGCAATCAAAATTATTTGAAAAAAGTGCGGAGCAAATCGTGTCTGAAGCAGGCGAAACCAGCCAGGGAATATTTATTGCCACTAACCGCAACATTTATAAACTCAACAAGCAAACAGGCGAAGTTTTGTACAATGTAGATATGAGAAGTGATTTGCCAGTCGCGGCACCAGCGGCCGAAAAAAAAGGATTCGGCGGTATGCTCAACGTGTCAAGATTTGGAAAGGGAATAGACAAGGGCGCCAATGAACAAGCCACTATGACCTCTGCAGATTTCTTCCAGAAAGACAATGAAAATGTAATTCATTTTTGGAACCAGGACATCCTAACAGCCTTTAATATTGCTGATGGTAAAGAAGTATGGAAAAGGTTTGAGCTTCCCTCGCCGGTAACCAATATTTTGTATGACTCCCATGGCATGTTAGTAGCAACAGCCGAAAAAACACAGGAAGACGTTGCCAAACAAAATGACAAGGGCGGGGGCTTGATTGGAAAATTAAAAAAGTCGGGCGCAGCCAAAAAGAATCGTGCTTCTCTATTATGTTTCGACGTAGCATCAGGCACTCAAAAGTGGGATTGTGATATAGATTTGCAGGGCGATATCAGGGCTTATAAACTCGCTGGCAATAAACTCATCTTAGCCACTGAAAGAGATCAAGGCACCAATTTTATAAGCATACTCAATCTTGACGAAGGCAAATCAATTACAATGAAACCTTTGCCCATTAAAGGTGGTTTACGAGATCTTCAGTTGGTGCCACAAGGGCTCTATTATCGCACAGAAGACCAGATAAATATCCTTGACCTCGAAACAGGTGACAAGACATGGAAGAAAGGTTTCCAGGTAAAAAATTGTGTAGGTGATAATGCCACCGGCAAAACAGGCTATGTGTATGCAAACAATATTATTTACAAAGTAGATTTTGAAAAAGGTGACCTTGCAGAGTGGGTGAGCGGCATCAGCTTCAACGGAAAAGAAGAACCTTCTTCGCTGCAGGTTCGGGAAAACGGTGTTCTGCTTACTTCAGAACAAAATGCCAGGCTCTATGATTTGGGTGGAAAACAGCTCTGGCATAACTACCAGCCGGCACCCGGCCGCACAATGGCGGGAAAATTAATGAGCGGTCTTGGCGGCCTTGCCTCATCTATGGTAGCTGCACAACAGGCAGCTCAGTCTGCACAGCTTAGCTACCCAAAAGGTTACTATGGTAGTACTAATGCAGCCCTGGACAGCGACATTAAAAATGCCAGTGCCAACGCTTCCAATTTTGCAGGTGCTGCTGCAAGTAGTTTCGCTTCTATTAGTAAACGATTTAAAGCAACCAAAGAAGCCAACAACTTCATGAGCATGCTCACCAATTTTGGAAACAGTAACATGGCAAAAGATGCAGGTGTAATGATGATAGACAAGAACAGTGGCAAGGAAATTAAGAAGATGGTTTTTGGAGATAAAAAAGATCCCGATTATAAAATCGATGAACTGGGG
>JAYTBG010000381.1:0-2991 GCA_043737055.1 Chitinophagaceae bacterium
CCATTGACATTCTGTTACTGAGCCAAAATGCTCCGGTATCTATTAGAGAAGTAATTGGAGCGGTAAAGCCCGCTGTTGTTGTGTTTGATGCCTCTAACAACTTGTGGAAAATAGAAAGCTGGGAAAAAGAATGTGAAGAATTACATTTGCGCAGCCATTCGGTAGCAAAGCAGGGAGCCTTCGTTTTGAATGCCGGAAGCCGCTGACTTTAGTAATTGGAGCCTGCGTTTCGTCATTGTTTCTGCTTCTCAGCCCAAAAAAACAACCACATGAATAAAAAGATTCAATCAGCATTGATATCCATTTTTTATAAAGATGGTCTTGAAAAAATAATAGCGCAACTTCAAAAAAAAGGCGTTACTATCTACAGCACCGGCGGCACGCAGGACTTTATTGAAAAGCTTGGTGTAGTGTGTGTGCCGGTAGAATCTCTCACCAGCTATCCTTCAATTTTAGGCGGCAGGGTAAAAACGTTACACCCTTCAGTATTTGGTGGTATCCTCGGCAAAAGAAATGATGACACCCATGTTGCCGAAATGAAACAATACAATATTCCTGAAATGGATTTAGTGATTGTAGATCTGTATCCTTTTGAAGAAACTGTCAGGAGTACGACTGATGAAAGCCTTATCATAGAAAAGATAGACATTGGCGGCCCATCAATGATAAGAGCTGCTGCCAAAAATCACCGGGACGTGGTAGTAGTAGCCGCTAAAAATGATTACCAGTTGCTTGTTGATATTTTAGAAGAGCAAGACGGCGAAACCAGCCTGGAACAACGCCGCATGTTTGCCATAAAAGCGTTTGATGTTTGCACGGCTTACGATACAGCCATATCTTCTTATTTCAACGGCATAACAGTTGAAACACCTTTCAATAAAGAAAAGAAAGCCTTGCGCTATGGCGAAAACCCTCACCAGCCTGCCACTTTCTTTGGTAACCTTTCGGAAATATTTGATCAGGTCAATGGTAAGGAACTATCCTACAACAACCTGGTAGATGTAGATGCTGCTATCAATATTATCAGAGACGCCTCCGAAGGAGGGGAGCAAGATGCCGTATTTGCAATAATCAAGCATACAAATGTTTGTGGAATGGCTGCAAGACCAACAACAAAAGAAGCCTGGGATGCAGCTCTGGCCGGTGATCCGGAAAGCGCCTTTGGGGGCGTGTTGGTATGCAATCAGGATATAGATGTAGCTACTGCAAACGCCATCAACGAGATATTTTTTGAAGTATTGATTGCACCTGCTTTTAATGATGAGGCACTCGAGATATTGAGGTCTAAAAAAAATCGGATTGTGTTACAGCTCAAAGAAACGAAGTTGCCTGTTATGCAATACAAATCTTTGCTGAATGGTATTTTATTGCAGCAAAATGATGAGGGAAATTTTGCTGAATGGAAAGAAGCAGGCGGCAGAGAAACCTCAGAAAAGGAAAAGTCGGATATGACTTTTGCAAACATTATTTGCAAGCATTTAAAAAGCAATGCAATTGCACTCATTAAAGACAAACAATTAATAGGCAAAGGTTGCGGACAAACCAGCCGCACTGACGCTCTTCGCCAGGCACTCGAAAAATCGAAACAGTTTAATTTCGGATTGGAAGGTGCTGTACTGGCCAGCGACGCTTTTTTTCCGTTTGATGATTGTGTGAAAATAGCCCATGCCGCAGGCATCACTTCATTTATTCAGCCCGGGGGTTCCATCAGAGATGCAGATTCTATTGAATACTGTAAACAACAAGGGTTGGCAATGGTAATCACCGGCACGAGACATTTTAAACATTAAGTTCACCTGCGTTCATGCGGCAAATTGCAAAAGATAAAAAATCGAAGGGTTACCTTGGCCTGGCTATAACTTGCTTTGTGTGGGGTACCACATGGGTAGCCAGCAAATTCGGCGTGCAGGAAATGCCGGCTTTGCAAATGGCCAGCATCCGGCAATTACTGGGCGGGTTAAGCTTTGTGCTTTTTTTTATGCTGGTCAAAAAAATGCCGCTGCCCACTACCAAACAGTTTAAATGGATTGCAGTAATGGCTGTGCTGATGTTTGTTTTTGCAAATGGATTAAGCACCTGGAGTTTGAAATTTATTCCTACCGGCCTAAGTGCTTTGATTGGTGCTTTGTATCCGCTCAGCGTAGTAATAATTGAGCGACTTTTTTTTAAAGGAGTCAAGATGACCATACTTACTTTCATTGGTCTTTTTCTTGGCCTTACCGGGGTTGGGATTGTGTTTTATGAAAGCGCCTTTGACAACATCACCGGCGACTTTTTGATTGGCCTTAGCCTTGCGGTATTCGCAATGCTTTGCTGGAGTATAGGAACTATTTTTCTTTCCCGCAATAAGGCAAACATCAATCCTTACTATGGTACTGGTTGGCAGATGTTGGTGAGTTCCGTTATCTTATTTGTGATGGCAGAACTAACTCAACCCACCGTGGCGCTTAGCTCTATCTCCTTTACAGCATGGATCGCTATTGCTTACCTGGTAGTTTTTGGCTCCATCGTTGCCTTCATCGCTTTTATCTATTCTATGAAAGTTTTGCCTGCAGCCATCTCATCATTGTATGCATACATCAACCCCCTGGTGGCGATGATAGTGGCCTCTTTTCTTTTAAAGGAGCCATTAACTATTAATATTTTGTGGGGTTCTATTGTTACGCTCATTGGTGTGTACCTCGTAAATCTTAGCAGTAAGCGTAAGGCAAAAATCATTGCCGAATCTGAGCTATAAAGTCGCTGTACATTTGTGGCCAACCTTTATACAGCGGATCAGTTCCTAAAAAATTATTGTGAAAAATGCTGATCATTTCGCCCCCGACATTTTTACATTCCTCATAGTAATTACAGAGTTCTTTTAGGGATACAGCCGCATCTTGTTTTTGCTCAAAGAAGCTATTGGCATCCATAAAACAAAAAGGATGAAGTCGCAGTGCGGTAGTGCTTTCCGTAGTAAGGTCATACCACAAAAAGGAAGATGCCACAGAT
>JAYTBG010000382.1:0-16458 GCA_043737055.1 Chitinophagaceae bacterium
TTACCCAGGATGATGTGATGAAGCAGCTTAGCATTAGCCGCGGAAATGTGAACATGAACATTCGTGAACTAATTGGCTGGGGGCTGGTAGACAGGGTCATTATCAATGGCGAAAGAAAGGAATTTTTTAGTGCAGAAAAGGATATTTGGAAGGTGGCCACACAGATTATTAAGGAACGCAAAAAAAGGGAACTAGATCCGATGATTAAGCTGCTAACACAACTGGAAAATATTGAGGGAGACAAAAAAAACAAAGAGATTCAGCAATTTACTCAAGTGATTACCAGCATAAAAAAACTTGGCAATCATGCAGACAAAACGTTGGATTTGGTAATAAAGGCAGATGAAAACTGGTTTACCAGCGGCATTTTGAAAATGTTTAAATAATTACCAAAAAAGCCGGCATAAACCCCCGGCCAATTTTTTAAGTCACACTTTCATATTATTCTGAAAGTTTAGACATTACAATTATGAAAAAGTTCAAAATTATCGACACATGGCTAAGTATTACACTTATGTGCGCTGCTGCGGTGTTTAGTTTAGTGAAGCTAGACTACACTTTCCTGATCGGCTACTGTGTAGTTGGCGGATGGCAGCTTACAAGCATGATAGTACACGTCATTAATGGCTGGTTTACACACCGCAAGGCCGGTAGATATTATTACCACATGGCCGTGGCTATATTGGCAACGCTCGCTTTGCTAGGCATGGTCATTTACCCTGTGTTATGGGTCATTATGGTTGTTCTTTTATTTTGCGCCCCCTTCATGGCTACTTATTACACCTGGCTTTGCTACGATGAGGTACATGTAAAAATGCAACGGCCACTTGCAGCCTTAAAATAAAAAAGTATGAAAGCATCTTCTAAGACCATCATCTACGACGACGGTTGCCCTTTGTGCGCAGTCTACACCACCGCATTCGTAGCCGCCGGAATGTTGAACAGCGAGGGGAGAAAGAGCTTTAGTAACATCGATGCCGCAACTTTTGCTTTGGTTGATAAAACGAAATGTAACAACGAAATCCCTCTTGTCGACAATGAAACAAAGCAGGTTTGGTACGGGATAGATGCCTTGTTACAATTACTTGATCAGAAAATTCCTTTTGCAAAGGTTATGGGAAACATTAAACCTGTGAATTGGGTGCTGCGCAAATGCTACAATTTTATTTCATACAACCGCAAAGTGATAGTTGCGACTAAGTCAAAAAGTGGTTATGATTGTAGCCCCGATTTCAATGTGCGCTATCGGATAGCATTCCTGATTGTCTTCTTACTTGCAAATTCGCTCATGCTATCGCCTTATTTCTATACCGTGTTTAGCAAAAGCTTCATGGGCGGGCGTCCATTTATTCAACTGCAAGCAGCCCACTTTATTTTAGTTGCTGTAAATGTGGTCCTTGCAGTCAATATGGGTCGCCGCAAAGGATTGGAATACCTGGGCCAGGTAAACATGCTTGCGCTGATTTCCCATCTACTTTTGGGGCCGCTGCATCTTTTAAACAGCTATTTAATAGCGCCATCCGAAAGCACTAACAATGTATACCTCGGGTTGGCGAGCATTGTGGTTGTAATTGAATATATCCGCCGAATGGAATACCTACGGCTTTTACAACAACACTGGATTATAACAATCAACCTCATTTCCGTTACACTATTCTTTATGTATTTAAATACCTAACAGCATGAAAAAGAAAATCGTGATTGCCGGTGGCACAGGCTTTATTGGCACATCACTTATAAAATACTTTTCAAATGATTTTAAGGTGATAGTTCTGACAAGAGGCTTTAGTAATCAACAAAATAATATCTATAATCGCCAAAGTACATTACAGCCTCTGCTAAACGTAGATTATGTTTCATGGGATGCAAAAAGCACGGGCAGTTGGGCAGCTACATTGGAAAATGCCGCACTAGTTATCAATCTTTGTGGCAAAACTGTCAATTGCCGATACACAGATAAGAACAAACAAGCCATTTTAAAGAGCCGTACTCAACCTACCATTGCGCTGGGCGAAGCCATTAGCAACTGTGTAGCACCTCCCAAATTATGGATCAACTCATCGTCTGCAACCATTTACCGGCATGCTACAGACAGGCCACAAGATGAACATACCGGCGAAATTGAAAATGATTTCAGCGTGCAGGTTTGCAAAGCATGGGAAAAATCATTTTTCGATTTTCGAACCCCATTCACGAGGAAAGTTGCCCTACGCATGGCTGTAACCTTAGGCAAGGAAGGTGTGATGGTTCCTTATTTCAACCTGCTAAAATTTGGCCTCGGAGGTCGCCAGGGAAGTGGCCATCAGATGTATAGCTGGATACACATTGACGATACTGCAAACATCATTAGCTGGGTTTTAGACCATCCGGAAATGGAAGGGGTGTACAACTGTTGCAGTCCTAATCCTGTAACCAATGAAAATTTTATGAAAATACTGCGCAACACTGCCGGGTATACATTCGGCCTGCCTGCGCATGAATGGATGCTGAAAATAGGGGCCAAGATAATTGGCACAGAAACAGAGCTTCTTTTAAAAAGCAGGTGGGTACTACCCACTCGATTGCTGGCGGCTGGGTATAGCTTTAAATATACGCACATCGCTGAAGCATTCTCAGAAATTATCCGAAATACTCCCCGAAAGACCTATCGTTTATTTTAACTTGCAGCCTCATGAGTAGCGACCCAATTATATTGTTTGATGGCGTTTGTAATCTTTGCAACGGCGCTGTGCAATATGTGATCAAACATGATAAGCGGGGCATTTTTAAATTTGCTTCTTTGCAAGGCGAGCCAGGGCAGCGGCTATTAAAGCAGTATAATCTTCCCGTTAACAGCCTCAATTCTTTTGTATTGATACAAGACGGAAATGCTTACACTAAATCGACTGCAGCTCTAATGGTGGCCAAACAGTTGAACGGTGTAGTAAAATCGCTCAATGTATTTAGAGTAATCCCTGCTTTTATTAGAGATTTGGTATATAATTTTATAGCTCAAAACAGGTATAGAATGTTTGGCCGCAAAGAGAGTTGTATGATACCTTCTCCAGATCTACGTGCACGCTTTCTAAATTAAATTGTTATGAAAAAAACATTGGTGTTAGGAGCATCAAACAAGCCTCAACGTTATAGCTACCTTGCCATTAGAAAATTGAGAGATCACGGCCATGCCGTTATTGCTGTTGGTAAAAAAACCGGAGAGGTTGCTGACGTATCGATTGTGACGGCAATAGCCGAACATAGCGATATAGATACCATAACAATATATCTCAATCCTATAAATCAAAAACCTTATTACGATTCCATTCTTGCTTTAAAGCCCAAACGCATCATCTTTAATCCTGGGTCAGAAAATCCCGAACTGCAAACGCTTGCGAAAGACCACGGAATTCCCACACTCGAAGCCTGTACATTGGTCATGCTCTCCACGAGCAGCTATTGATTTTTTGATCTAAAAAAAAGTTTTAGTTTTTATACTAACAACAATATCCATTCGTTTTAAAGTTTAGTACGCAAACCAATATCACCTTACTAAACCGAAAAACCATGTTGTCTGTAAAAAGATCCATGTTGCTCTACTTGCTATGCCTAACAACAGCAACTGCAACTGCACAACAATCCAGCCCGCCAACTACTCCAGCATTTGCTAACCAGCCGTCATCAATTGAATTACCTGTATCCATACTTTCAAACGCTATGTTGTTTGCAAAGGGGCAGCAGGTATCCATCTCGCTTTCTAAAAGTTTCATGTTTCAAGGTGATGTGATCAGTAATGACCAGGTCTATCATAATCTTCAAACAATTATCGTTCGGTCGCCTGCGTTTAACAATGCACTGCTTCAAATATCTAAACAAACCAATAACGACAGAACGGTAACTTATGCGGCCCAAATATTTGGCAATAAAAGTTCCGATGGTTTTCATCTGAAGCATTTCAGCAACGGAAACTACAGTCTTGAAAAATTTGAAACGATAGCAGTGCTACAGGATTGTCATTTACAATAAAAGATCGCCTCCCTAAAACCAATCATCCATAGTATCCAAATCCCAACACCTGAAAAACTTACACCATGAGCAACTTTACCAAACAACTCTGCTGCGTTTTACTGCTGCTATTACCAGGAGTTTTGCTCGCACAAGTACCCAAATTAAATAGCCACTCTTCGGCATCAGCAACATTATTTCTTGATTTTGATGGCCATCATGTACAGGTTGCAGGATGGAACAATGGCAATGCGTTTTACTGCCAGCCCCCATCTGTTACGAATGCGCAGATTGAAGAAATGTTTAAAAGGGTGGCGGAAGACTACCGCCCATTTGAAATAAATATTACTACCGATTCTACTAAATTTATGGCAGCACCTCTCACCAAACGGATGAGAATTATTGTAACTCCTACCAGCAGTTGGTACCCGGGCAATGTGGGCGGAGTGAGCTATGTTGGATCTTTTACCTGGGGCAATAACACGCCAGGTTTTGTATTTAGTGATAAGCTGGGTAGTAATGCAAAATATCTTGCAGAATGCATAACCCACGAGAGTGGCCATACAGTAGGATTATCTCACCAGTCTAAATACAACGCTTCGTGCCAGCTTATAGAACAATACCATGTAGGTAATGGTACCGGCGAAACAAGCTGGGCACCGGTTATGGGTAACAGTTACTATCGCAATATGACAGGTTGGAATGATGGGCCTACCCCCTTTGGCTGCGCTAACACCCAGGATAATTTAACCATCATCACCAACTCAAATGGTTTTGGATACCGCATAGATGACTATGCTGACACTGCCAATACAAGCGCATTTAATCTGGGCTCTTCATCCTTTAATGCAGACGGGATCATTGCAAGAAATGGAGATAAAGATGCATTTAAATATGTGGTAACCCAAAATGTAAGTTTTCATTTAGAAGCAAAACCCTTCAGCATAGGTGCCAACAACGGGGCCAATCTCGACGTTGCAGTTGACCTTTACAAAGATGCCAATCTTATCAGAAGTTACAGTCCGGGAGCGTCTTTAAGTGTGTCTATCGACACTACTCTTAGCGCAGGCACTTATTATTTTATAGTGTCTGGTTCTGGCAATGATAACACCGGCGACTACGGCAGCCTCGGCTCCTACTCTGTTGTAGGATTTAATGGAGCATTGGCTGTAAAAGAAATTAAGCTAACTGGTGCAGTTGAAAAAAATAAGCATAGCCTCACATGGTCAGTTATTGCAGACGAACCAACCAAAGAACAAGCATTAGAAATTTCTACAGATGCAATAATTTTTAGACCGCTGGTTACAATAAATCCTTTGCAAAAAACGTTTTCTTATTCAACAAACAAAAATGTTCCAATCTATTACAGAGTTAAGTTAACAACGATGATTAACGAAGTAGCTTACTCAAACATTGTAGCCTTGAAATCTAACGCAACCACAGAAAAAACTTTCAGCGTATCTACCTTGATACAGCATGAAATAACTGTAAATGCAGGAGAAAATTTCAGTTACCTTTTAAGCGATGCCAACGGCAGACTTCTTATCCAGGGTACTGGCAACAAAGGAATTCAAAAAATAAATGCAGCCAGGCTGCCAGGTGGTATGTATGTTTTGCAACTGGTAAGCAACAATCAACGACAAACAGAACGAATTATAAAACAGTAAGGTAGATTCATGTGTAAGTTAGGGGACAGCGTTAGGGGCTGTCCTCTTTTCTTATGCCATACCCCAAACCCTCAAACGAGCTTACGAAGTTTCCAATTGTTTCGAAAACTTTTCCGGAATACAAAGTTCAAACCTTCTTTTCGAAAATCTTCTTTCAAATTCGCACACTGCAAAAGCCCCTTCAGGTGATTTGGGGGCTGCCTCCACTTTTTCCACATATCCACATTTGCGTTTTGCATAACCTTTAGTTCATATTCCATGTTGTTATAATGGCTAACTTTAGAAAACCCCAAAATTTATGCATTGGAGAAAATTCAGCGGTGAGGCTATTGATCTTCCTATTAAAACCGCAGTAGAAAATGCGATCATCAGAGAAACCAACCAAGCCTACAAATTAAAAGTATGCATTGGTACAGATAGCCAGGTAAAAGGAAAAGAAACCGAGTTTGCTACTGTCATTGTATTCCTTCGTGAAGGCCATGGTGGCTTTATGTTCATTCACAACGAAAAAACGCTGCATAACTACAGCATCAAAGAAAGAATGTTGGTAGAGGTTGCAAAAAGTATCGAGATTGCTTATGAACTCTGCGACCTTTTTACATTATATGATGTAGATATGGAAGTGCACGCAGACATCAACACCAACCCTCAGTTTAAAAGCAATGAGGCATTAAAAGAAGCGATGGGTTACATCCTCGGAATGGGGTTTGCATTTAAAGCCAAGCCCGAAGCCTTTGCCAGCAGCAGTTGTGCAAATAAAGCGGTGAATTAGGGGGAGAGGTGAACGGTGAAAGGTGAAAGCCCGCCCGGCTGATCGCCATTCGGACCGGGTGAAAAGTCAAAGAGCAAAAGTGAAAGCCTGTCTGCCTGCACGATAAGGACAATATTCAAAATTCCGAACTTGTCTTACTTTGCATGATTTATTTTAATTGGCTAATTGACTCCCCTCACCCTTTTCCCTTCAACTCTTCGTTCATCTCATTTATATATTTCAATAGTTTGTCTCTGCCAGTTTTCTTTACTGCACTGGTTACAAAATGCATGGGCAAAAACATCCAGGTCTTTTTCATAGCTTCTAAAAAAGACTTCACATTTTTACTTACTATGCGTTGATTTTCTTTATCACTTTTGGTAAACACCAGGCTAAAAGGAACCTCCCATTTCTTTAAATTTTCTAAAAAGTCGAGGTCTATTTTTTGAGGACTGTGCCGTGCATCTATTAACACAAACACCTGGGATAAATTCTCACGCTTGCGCAAATAATTTTCGATCATTTGCTCCCAGCGGCGTCGGCTCGTAATACTCACTTTAGCAAACCCATACCCCGGAAGATCTACCAAATACCATTGGTAAACGGTTTCCTGGTTTTTCTTTTCTTCCGTAAAGCCACTGCTCACTACATCGAAGTGATTAATAAGTTGCGTTTTGCCAGGTGAGCCAGAAGTCTTTGCAAGCTTTTCATTATTGCACAACATGTTTATGAGCGAGGATTTGCCGACATTACTGCGGCCAATAAATGCATACTCGGGCTTGTCTGGCACAGGGCATTTCTCATATTCAGGATTGCTAATAATATAACTGGCTCTTTTGATTTGCATGCCGCAAAATTAGGCAGCAATTTTAACTTATTGCTTTTTATCATTCGCCTGCGTGGCCCATGCAGCATGCGCAAACCACTTATATTTGCATTTGATATGACACAATTTGCACACGATACTGTAGTACCTGACAAGGCTTCACAGCAACCTAAAAAAGAGCAGGTAGCAGAGATGTTTGATGACATAGCCCATCGTTACGACTTCCTCAACAGATTTTTGAGTGGAGGACTTGATATTCGCTGGCGCAAAAAGGCGTTGGGTTACCTGGCTGCAAAAAAACCTCTTAAAATTTTAGATGTTGCTACAGGAACCGCCGACGTAGCCATTATGGCATCTCGTTTGTTAAAGCCAAACTCAATCATTGGAATCGACATAAGCGACGGAATGTTGGAAATAGGAAGGCAGAAAATTACAAAGCTGGGTTTGCAGAATACCATACAACTGTTAAATGGCGATAGCGAAACAATAAGTTTTGGAACGTCCTCGTTTGACGCTGTAACCGTGGCTTTTGGCGTAAGAAACTTTCAGAATCTCGAAAAAGGCATGGCAGAGATTTTAAGGGTTTTGAAACCTGGAGGTAAGCTGGTAGTGCTGGAATTTAGCAAGCCTAAGATTGCCTTGGTAAAATCGTTTTACAACGTTTACATGAAATTTGTAACGCCTAACATGGGCAAGCTGTTTTCTAAAAACCGGAGCGCATATCAATACCTGGACGAATCGATTCAAAAGTTTCCGGAAGGAAAAGATTTTCTAACTATCCTCAATAATGTAGGATACATCAACACACAATGTAAACCCCTGAGCTTAGGAATATGCAGTATTTATTGCGGAGAAAAATAGCACATACTTTACTGGGTCTACTAATATTGCCAGCCCTTGGGTATGCCCAGAGTTTCGAGAATCTGAACCAATTGGAACACGATGAAAAGAGTTTTCATTTTGGTATCAATGTAGGCATGAACAGGTCGCATTACAGCTTCACACATCATCCTCGTTTTTTACAATACGACTCGGTTACGATTGTGGAATCTATTAATAGCACGGGCCTCAACCTTGCATGGCTTGTAAACAAAAGGCTAAGTAATCACTTTGATCTTAGGACCTACCCGCTTAACCTCACCTTTACTGAAAAAGCATTTCAGTACAATCTAAAATATCCTGATAAGCCTGGTGGGGAGGATTCTGTGACGATCAGAAAAATTCAAGGCATCACTTTAGCGCTGCCTGTTCAATTAAAATTTAGCAGCGACCGAATCAACAATTTTAAGGTATACATGCTCGGCGGCGGTAAGATAGAGTATGACCTTGCTTCCAATAAAGGAGCCAAAAATGCTGAGAAATTGATGAAACTAAAAAAACTTGACTACGGTATTGAAGCAGGCATTGGTTTTCATTTATATTTTCCAGTTTTTGTGCTTACCCCAGAACTAAAGCTGGGCTGGGGTTTAAGAGATATGCACGAAAGAGATGTGGATTTAAAATTTTCAAACGTTATAGACAAGATCAACGCAAGAACGATTTCTTTTTCTATCACAGTAGAGTAAAAAAGGAATTGCATAAAAAAACCGGGCACAAGCGCCCGGTTTTTTTATGCGTGTGCATTTATCTAAAAATCGTAGTTTCTTTTAAACATATTAAGCCGCACCCCGGCTGTTACAATGGTCGTATTACTCTCGCCACTAAAGCCAGCAATCTCGGAGTTGCGATGTAACATAGAGACATCGAAAAATAAATTCTCTCTGAGCTCATAGGACAGTTGCAAGAGTCCATTAAAGGTGGTAAGTTTTCTACCTCCGGCTACCTCAAAACCGTTGTTTGATGTACGTGTGCGATAATCCCTAAAAATGTTGCCACCAAAGTTTATTCCATTGCTATCCAGCCCTTGCTGATAATAAATAGCTCTTGCGTAAATATACCAGCGTGGCGCAGGCTGGTAATTTACAATGGTTATGAGCTCCTTAAAATTAGCGCCTAGAGGATGAGCGAGAGGTTGGTTATAATGAGTGTAATTGGCGATGGTGTCGTTGTGCGAATAAGTAAACGGACGAACCCAGTTAGTTTCCACCTGCACATCAAGATTGTTTACGCCAAAGGCATCTACATATTTTACGCCGGCTTGTATACCAAACTTGTTTACCCAACTGGTAGGATTATTTTTAACTTCCTTTAGAATGAACTCATCTAAAAGGAACTGACCATAGAACTGCAGCTTGTGGGCAACGTTGGCTTTAAAATCAAAGCCCGCCACTGCATTATCAGGGCTTCCCACTGTACCTTCTACATGCCTATAAAATATAATCGGATTTAAATACTGAAAATCGAAATGATCCTGGCGACCGAAAATAACTCCCTCAAACAAACCAAGGTTCAGCCACTTGGTTACATTCATGCTAAGGTGATGCATGGCCGAGTATTTTCTCGGTAGTAAGTCGTCGCCGCTTTTTTTAAATTGGGGCATGAGCTCCATAAAAAGATTCTGGTAATTCAGCTTCCATATTTTCGTATTGATTTTGGCAAAGAGATAGCTGTTTCCCCAATCGCTTAAAAAAAGACTCCGGTAGCCATTGCCGATAAAGTTTTTATCATAGCCCAATTGAAAATCTATAAACTTAGCAGCATTAAAAGTGATGTAGCCTCTTGCGTCAAAATAGTCTACCCCGGTTGTTTTAAACGTTTTGTAAAAACCTACACCTGGTACAGCCCTCGTTTCCTTTACACGTTGCTGAAAGAATTGCGGACCACGTTCCTGGTTTTCTGTTAGAAAAGACGAAAATCCAACTTTCTTATTTATCATTCCCCTCAGTGTTATACCCCGTGTGTTTAAAAAAATGCCTTCGTCATATCCCGGCTCTACTGCCTGGTGAATTTGCAAAACAGGATTCACTGCTAGAAAAAAATCTTTGTTGTTTACCTCTATAAAGTTCGACTTGGTTTTGTAGAAGGAATTAAAAATGGCCTTCTTACTAGCAAAATCATCCCTATTTCCTTTTACCCACTCACTGTTGTTCATCAGCAGGCTACGCATATTGTACTCATCTACCTTTGTAAGATTGAGATCTGTCCATTGCCTATATTTATCTACCCCTGTAGAATCTCGGTAGCCAAGGCGGGCACTATCCAAAAACTCCGCCTGCTCTATAATGGCTTTACGGCTAAAAGGCTTTAAGGTAGAAAAATTGAGATTGGTATTGGTTTGCTGTTTTATCTCCAGCCTGTCAATAAATTGATATTCTTTAGCACCTTGGTTTAGATAAGTAGATTGGCCTGATGCAGCTACCGGAAAAACAAAAAGGAAAACTTTGAAAAAGCTTTTGATAATTTGCATTGAGTGTTGGTTAAAATTAAAATCTCTAAATTCAATATATGCAAAAATACCTTTTTAAGAACATACAGGTTGTAAATGAAGGGAAAATAAAAACGGCCGATGTGTTGGTAAGTGGCGAGCGAATTGAAAGGATAGATGCACAGATAGATACTAAAAGTAAAGTGACCGAAATAAACGGAGAAAGGAAATTTTTACTGCCGGGAGTTATTGATGACCAGGTTCATTTTAGAGAGCCTGGCCTCACACACAAAGCAAGCATAGCGTCAGAAAGTGCTGCAGCCGTAGCTGGAGGAACGACCAGTTTTATGGAGATGCCCAACACGATCCCCAACGCCCTCACCAGATCTTTACTGAAGGACAAATACGCTATTGGTAAAGAAACATCTCTTGCTAACTATTCCTTTTTTATGGGTGTGAGCAATGACAATGCAGATGAGGCATTGCGGATCAACGACTATAAAAAAGAGGTTTGTGGTCTTAAGATATTTATGGGTAGCAGCACCGGCAATATGCTGGTAGATAACCATGGCACGCTCAATCGGATATTTAGCGAAAGCGAAATTTTAATTGCTACGCATTGCGAAGATGAGAGAATCATTCGCAGAAACCTTGAAGGCCGGCTATCTTCCGGAGAGCCGCTTACCCCCAAAGATCATCCGATCATTCGAAACGAGGAAGCCTGTTTTGAATCTTCGCTGATTGCAATACAGTTTGCACAAAAACACAACAGCCGCTTACACATATTACACATTAGTACCCAGCAGGAATTACAGTTGTTTGGCAATATGCTGCCGCTAAAAGAAAAAAGAATTACCGCAGAAGTCTGTGTGCACCACCTGCATTTTACGTCTGCGGATTATGAGCGGCTTGGCTACAAAATAAAGTGTAACCCGGCCATTAAAGCTCCTGCCAATAAAGTTGCCCTATGGGAAGCCCTGCTCGATGATAGGTTAGATATTATTGCAACAGACCATGCGCCCCACCTTCTATCTGAAAAAGAGCCACCATACGACAAAGCCCATGCAGGGCTCCCCTTGGTGCAACACGGATTACCCTTAATGCTGTATTATCAAAGCATTGGTACAATTACCCTGGAAAAGTTGGTTCAAAAAATGAGTCATGCCGTTGCAGATTGCTTTCAAATTAAAGAAAGAGGCTACATAAGAGAAGGCTATTTTGCCGACCTTGTTGTGGTAGATCTTGATCAGCCTCACAAGGTGCAGAAAGAAGATCTATTATACAAATGCGGATGGAGTCCACTGGAAGGTTTTGAAATGCCAGCGAGTATTTGTCAAACCATGGTTAACGGAAATATCGTTTATGAAAATGGCCAGGTAAATTCATCTTACAAAGGCCAACGCTTATCTTTTGACCGATAATAAATTTATAGAATGGAGATAGACAAAACCACATTGAACGATTTATCTATTTTTACCGGCGATGAAGACTTCTCTATTTTTAATAAATTGAATCATACCCTTACCTCTAACGGTAAGGCACAACTGAAGCGAAACCTTGCAACCCCATTGCAAACCGTGGAAGCCATCACTGACATTCAAAAAGTGCTACAGCTCATCTTAAAAAAAGAGCAATATTGGCCGCAGTCCATCAGCAACGGCACCATTATGGTGGTAGAGCGTTTTTACGATTATAGTTTCGATCCGCTACCCAAGTATGTATCTGCCATAACAGCTCAAAGCTACAAGTTGTTGCATGGCCCAGATTTTTCGCTCATCAAGTATTCTATTATCCATTGCTTTGATTTTATAAAAGGCATGCAGCATTTTGTACATCAATTTTTGCAGCCGGATGCACCGCGGCCACTCAAACAGCTTTTAGAGAATGCGGCCAAGCTCCTTACGGCAGATGCGTTTAAAACCGTAGCCAAAAATGCCAGGTCGGGCGACGTAAGCGTCCCGCAACAACTTGAACTGGCCCAGTTTTTACGTTATAGTTACAAGCAAAATATGATTACGCTATTGGGCATTCATGCTCATTTAGATGCGTGGTATGGCATGGCGCTAACGGTAAAAAAGGAAGAACTGGTTTTTCCTACTTTTACAGACAGTCCACAGCCGTTATTAAATGCCAAAGGCCTCTACCACATTCTTCTGCAGAAACCGGTTCCTTACGATGTTGAGTTGACGCCATCATGTAACTTTTTATTTTTAACAGGAGCCAACATGGCCGGTAAAAGCACCTTTATAAAATCAGTTGGGGCGGCGGTGTTTTTAGCACATGTAGGAATGGGGGTACCAGCACAAAATATGCAACTCAGTTTATTTGATGGCATGCTTAGCAACATCAATGTGATTGACAACATCGCCAAGGGCGAGAGTTATTTCTACAACGAAGTGCAACGAATCAAGTCAACTATTACCAAAATAAATGATGGAAAGAAATGGTTGATATTAATTGATGAGCTATTTAAAGGTACAAATGTGCAGGACGCCATGAAGTGCAGTACGGCCGTAATTGAAGGACTGCTAAAAATAAAAAACTCCCTTTTTATATTATCTACTCATCTCTACGAAATAGGCGAGGCACTGAAAGTACATCCCAATATTAGTTTCAATTACTTTGAAACATCCACTAACAATGGGCAGCTTAGTTTTAATTACCAACTAAAAAGTGGCATCAGCAACGACAGGCTAGGCTACCTGATTTTGGAACGGGAGGGGGTGGTAAAAATGCTGGAGGATTTGTAAGGAAAATGGTGCAAGGCAGTCGAACAAATTTCAAATCAGAATGCAGCTATCTATCTAAATTATTAGTCCTGCAGTGAATATGAAAACTTTTTGGCGTGTTTTAATTTTATCAGCTTTTACTTTTCACAACAGCAACGCTCAAACTTTTTTAGAACCATTTACCGGGTATCAAAGAAGCCTGAATAACCAACCCTCCTTTGCGCAGGTAAATGCAGGCATTCAAGTTGCATTCAAAACCAGTGATCGGTATGAACTTCTGGTGCAGTTGCAAAAAAACCTTCCATTAACATTAGAAGGCAGCGACTCGGCCTTTACACCAAATTCCTCGTTGCCTTTGTTTGCCAGCGCCCAAAAGTCAATTAAGCCATCCGGGTTTTCGATCGTGCTTGGCCATCGCTTTAAAGTAACCGATCACAAGAAGGCAGGGGTTCTTTCTATACTGTTGCAAACCGGCTTTACGACTCAAACAATAAAGGTGAATTATGACTATGATAAATCGAACTACACAGTTCTCAATCCAGACAGGACGCTCTCTAAAGATGGAATCTTCATCGGCGCTGGCGTTGAGTACATGCGTACTATAAAAACCGGGAGACTGTTTGCACAATTAACTGTTGCTACAGAACCCCTTTCCCGAAGTACCGACTATCCTTCCAGTTTCAATTTCATTGCGCCGCTTGCACTAAACGTGGGTTATTCCTCCCTCATAAAACCAAAACATGAAAAGAAAACTATCTAGCGCAACATCTTATTTTTTGCTGGCAACACTTTTTATGTGTGGCTGCAAAAACAATGAAACGAATTTTTTCAATGATGGTGAACAACCTCAATTGTCCATCTTTTCTAACAACTCTAACAACGTCCTTTCTTGCTTAATAGATGGGAAACCGTGGAGGACACCCGATCGTACTTCGTCGGTGTTTACTCCTAACACCCGGTACGAAGTTTATATATCAAAGCAAATAACCAATAGCCTCCAGGATACGCTCCGCTTTTCGTGGACCGGCTTTTTTGTAAATGAGCTGCAGAATGGAGGCATGCTTACGTTGACACTACCTGTAAACAAAAATTTTAGTGCGCAGGATCTAAACAGATTTGCAATGAAGCGGCTACAGAAAGATACTACAAATGGCTATTTTGAGAGCAGCATTCCTGGTATGGGAAACGTAAATACAAAAGGAGCAGGCACGATATATTTTCATACCGCAAGGTTTGACTCTGTTGGCCCCAGGACGTATGTTGGTAAAATTTCCGGCCTGTTTACTGCCAACTTTTTCCCTGCAAAAATCACCAATGGAAGGTTCGATCATTTTATAATTACCAGGCAAATTTTCTTTTAATGCCGGTCATTCTTTTATCGGGAATTCCCCTGTCACTTTGCTGCCACAATTTCTTATCAGCCCATTAAAAGTGGAGCCGCACTATGCAGATGTTGTAAAAGAATGCCCTCGAATTTAGTACGCCTTTTTGTATATTGGAGTACAAAACCATACCCATGCTTGTAAAAACGTTTGGAAGCGCAGTTTATGGAGTAGAGGCCATTAACATTACAGTTGAGGTAAATGTAGATAACAAGGGGAAGAATTATTACATCGTTGGTCTCCCGGATAATGCCGTTAAAGAAAGCCTGCAAAGAGTTGAAAGCGCTATCAAGAGCCTTGACATGTACATGCCCCGAACAAAACTCGTCGTAAACCTTGCACCTGCCGACATCAAAAAATCTGGTTCTGCTTTCGATCTTCCCATTGCCATCGGCACACTCGGTGCTACCGACCAAATATACAATCCCGAAAGATTAGAAAAATTTGTGATCATGGGAGAACTGAGTCTGGATGGAATTATCAGGCCGATACGTGGTGCATTACCAATTGCGATACAGGCTCGCAAAGAAGGCTTTGAAGGATTAATTGTTCCGGCAGCCAATGCCAAGGAAGCCGCCATGGTGAACAACCTAAAAGTGTATGGTGTAAATCATATAAAAGAAGTAATTGAATTTTTTAAAAACGAAGAAAGTCTCCAACCTACAATCGTAAATACAAGAGAAGAATTTGCCTACGCTCAAAACAGTTTCGATGTAGATTTTTGTGATGTGAAGGGGCAGGAAAATATAAAGCGGGCATTAGAAATAGCCGCTGCCGGCGGGCACAATGCAATACTGATCGGCCCGCCCGGTGCAGGAAAAACCATGCTGGCAAAACGACTTCCTACTATTTTACCGCCGCTTACTTTGATGGAAGCCTTAGAAACAACTAAGATACACAGCGTGGCTGGTAAGCTTCCCGAGAATGCAACGCTGGTGAGCAAACGCCCTTTTCGCAGCCCTCATCACACTATTTCAGATGTAGCATTGGTAGGCGGTGGCGGCAACCCTCAACCCGGCGAAATTTCGTTGGCGCACAATGGCGTGTTATTTTTAGATGAACTGCCAGAGTTTAAACGCACTGTTTTAGAAGTGATGCGCCAGCCAATGGAAGAAAGAAAAGTAACCATCAGTCGGGCAAAAATTGCTTTAGACTTTCCTGCAAGCTTTATGCTGATAGCCAGCATGAATCCCTGCCCATGCGGTTATTTTAATCATCCTGAAAGACACTGCACCTGCGGCCCCGGTGTGGTACAAAAATATTTGAGTAGAATATCGGGGCCGCTGCTAGATAGGATTGACCTGCATGTAGAAGTAACCCCGGTGGCATTTAGCGAACTGTCTTCTTCTCAGCAATATGAAAAAAGTGAATTCATTAGGGAGAGAGTAATAAGGGCGAGAGAAGTGCAGGAAGAGCGTTATAAACTACATGAGGGCGTGTATGCAAATGCGCAGATGAGCAGCAAAACCTTAAAGGAAATCTGCGTAATAAGTACGGCCGGACAAAATTTGTTAAAAGTAGCTATGCAAAAACTGAATCTTTCTGCAAGGGCTTACGATAGAATTCTAAAGGTGAGTCGCACTATTGCAGACCTTGCAGGAAGTGAAGATATTAAGCCTGAGTTTTTAGCCGAAGCTATTCAATATAGAAGTTTGGATAGAGAGGGATGGGGAGGCTGACATGACAATTAGCTTATTCGATAATTTGGTAATTTGATAATTCCGGGTTTGTAAAATGAACTGTGTCAAAAAAATATTTTAGTCTAGTAAAAAAGAGGCGGTGCGGCTCCATCCACAGAGCAAGTGCCGCCTCTTTTTT
>JAYTBG010000383.1:0-2974 GCA_043737055.1 Chitinophagaceae bacterium
ATAACGGCAACGATTATTTTCTGACTTTTTACATTTTTTGATTTTACAAAAGAGTAAGCTTTGTCCAGGCTTATGCCAGGGAAACCAGTACTGCTTTTATCTAACAGGTGCCAGTTTTTAGGAGCAACTGGTTTGTTGCTAGCCGAAGTTCCTTGGGCAAATGAGGTGGTGCTTAGTAAAAGGGCTGCTACCAGGAGTTTAGAATAGTTATGCTTCATGCTTGAAATTTTTATTATTTGAGTACGAAAATAGCCTGTTTTCATAAGGAGCTTCGCCCGTTTGAGCTTAATTGGCTAAATTTTATAGATCGAATTTGATGCCCTGTGCCAAGGGTAATTTATCGGTATAGTTGATGGTGTTGGTTTGGCGCCGCATGTACACTTTCCACGCATCGCTGCCGCTTTCCCTGCCGCCGCCGGTTTCCTTCTCACCGCCAAAAGCACCGCCAATTTCTGCACCGGAAGTACCGATGTTTACGTTTGCAATCCCACAATCGCTACCGGCAGCAGAAAGAAAGCTTTCTGCTTCCCTCAGGTTGTTGGTGATGATAGACGAGGAGAGTCCTTGCGGCACACCATTTTGCATGGCCACCGCTTCCTCCATGGTCTTGTATTTCATAATGTAAAGAATGGGCGCAAAGGTTTCGTGCTGCACAATTTCAAAACTGTTTTTGGCTTCAGCTATGCAAGGCTTTACGTAGCAACCACTTTCAAATCCTTTTCCTTTGAGCACTCTGCCTTCCACCAAAAAGTTGCCGCCCTCGGCTTTGCATTTCTCAATTGCCTGCAGGTACATACTCACCGCATCAGTGTCTATCAGCGGCCCCACATGATTTTTTTCCAGTAATGGGTTGCCAATCTTCAGTTGGCTATAAGCATTCACCAAAAGGTCTTTTACCTTGTTGTAAATTTTATCATGGATGATCAGCCGGCGGGTTGTAGTGCATCGTTGGCCAGCAGTGCCCACTGCACCAAATACGGCCGCTACTAAAGCAATATTTAAGTCGGCTTCTTTACTGATAATGATAGCATTGTTGCCACCTAGTTCCAGCAGGCTTCTCCCCAGGCGCTGGCCTACGGCGGCGCCTACTGCCTTACCCATGCGGGTGCTGCCCGTTGCAGAGAGTAGAGCGATCCTTGCATCATTGCTCAACCACTCACCCGCTTCCCGACCTCCTGTGAGCAGGCAACTAACGCCCTCGGGCACACGATTTTCTTTCAATACTTTTTGTATTATTTTTTGGCAGGCCAGGGCACAGAGCGGGGTTTTTTCGCTGGGCTTCCAGATTGTCACATCTCCGCATACCATTGCCAGCATGGCGTTCCAGCTCCATACTGCCACCGGAAAATTAAAGGCAGATATCACGCCCACAATTCCAAGCGGATGGTACTGTTCATACATGCGATGGCCTGGTCTTTCGCTGTGCATGGTAAGGCCATGCAACTGGCGGGAGAGGCCCACCGCAAAATCGCAGATGTCTATCATCTCCTGTACTTCGCCCATTCCTTCCTGCAGGCTCTTGCCCATTTCATAACTTACGAGCTTGCCCAGCGCTTCTTTATGCAACCTCAATTCATTGCCTATCTGTCGTACAACCTCGCCTCTTTTAGGGGCAGGCCACTGCCTCCACTCCTGAAATGCAGCAGCAGCCTTTTCGACTACTATATCATAGCTACTTCTGTCAGCGCCGGAGATGCTCGCTATCTCCTGTCCATCAACGGGTGAGAAGGACGTTATTTTTTTTCCTTTTGATCTTAACCAGGTGAGACCGGTAGATACACCATGGTTGGTTTGATTAATGCCGAGTTGTTTTAAAATCGTTTGCATATATGATTTTTTATCATTGTTGTCCAACTAAAATATTTCATTTTTGGCTAAAGCCCGGTTCTATATATATATCACTAACCCAATCCGCCATTTGGCGGATGGGGTTACAAGAACCAAACCCTTCACAGATGGGCTTAGCCCCAGTTAGTCGCACAACAATAATTTTTTATAAAAATTATTTAAACCGCCCGTGAATTAATGAATGCCTACAAACTGATTGATAAACCTGCTGTGGTCCAGCTTCCCGGCATTTTACTACCCAGCAAATCGCTGTATTGAATATTACCAATATTGTTTACCGCAATAAATGCAGTGGCTATTTTATAACGGTAATCTACTTTAGCATTTACCAGCCAATAGTTTCTGGTGATGAATGCCTTAATGGCTGGCGATTGTTGTTCATTTCTCACTTTGTAAATACTGGTAACTGCAATATTTATTTTTTTATAGCTGTAGATGATGGATTGCTGCAAGAGGGTTTTTGCATGTGAAATAATATAAAAGGAAGGAACAGAATCTGAACTGTTAGAATTCATAAAGGTGGCAGATAAATTTATATACAATTGCTGGTCTTTTTTAAAAGAGCGGCGATAGTTCGCTTCAAGTTCGAGGCCCGATGTGTTTACTTTCTTTATATTTTTTGCGAGGGCATAGGTACCCGCAGCCACCAGGTTGTCTTTACGGGGCATGTTCGCATATGGTGTTCTTACAAAGTCAATCACATTATCCTGGTCCCGGTAAAATCCTACAGCAGAGAATTTTAAATAAGGAAGCAACAGATCTGCTCCCGCCTCATAGCTCCATGATTTTTCTGTGGTCAGATCAGGATTTCCAATACTGCCCCCGGTTACGATTTTTTTATTGTAATTATTGTAACGCTCTGTAAAATCTGCACTGCGAATAGCACGCCCCGCATTGGCTTTTAGCACAACGTTCTTTAACCGATAAGCAAGATTAGCCTGCGGCAATATTTGCGTGCCATAATTTTCATCATGCACCAATCTCAAACCTGGATTAAGAGACCATTTGTTAATAGTATAAGATAGAGAGCCAAACCCCGCAATATGATTGTTGCTATGATTGCCCCTATCATTTGAGCGAATGAGCTTTTGCTCACCCAACATCCCAAAATTGTATTTTAAATTGG
>JAYTBG010000384.1:0-16409 GCA_043737055.1 Chitinophagaceae bacterium
ACAAATTTCTCCTTGACTTCCAGCTCCTTTTCTTTTTTGAAAGTTTCGGCTTTCAGTGTCCCCTCCGATACAATTTTTTGTGCTTGAATTTCTGCTTCCTGTACTTTTTGGGTGGTGTTTTTTGCAAAGATGAGTTTACCCAGGACGAGACCGACTATCAATGCGGCAACTCCCGTGATGATTGGAATTATATCCATTAGAAATGATTGTTTTTAACTGATTCACAATATTGTATGACCTATGAGTACTCATATGGGCGAGCAATTAGGTAGTGGACGAAGATACAAATTTTGAGTGTAGAATGCTGTCAACAAAAGATTTGTAGGTAGTGGAAAGCAGCGTTGGGATTTTTAGAGGGCTTTGTTTATTTGCTCTTCCAACTTTTTAAGTCCGTTGAGGATCTCGGTTTCATCGAGGCTGCTGCTCTTTTCTGAAACAGACTGGGTGGCATACCAAATGATCACCATGGCAATATAATCCTGCATGTCTTTGCCAGCAAATTGTGTTTTAAATTCAATGATTTTGTCATTGATCAGCTTGACTGTTTTGCGAATCACCTCTTCATCCGATGCGAGCGTTTTGATGCGGTATGTCCGGTCGGCAATTACAATGTTTACAGGGATGAGTTCAGCCATGATCTTATTTACTGAGTAAGGAAATGCATTTGTCAATGTTTTTGATGTAATGCTGAATTTTTTGCTCCATGGCTTTCTTGTCTGCACCCTCCATATTGGTTATCGAGGCTTTTAGCAAAAGGTTTTGCTGGAGAAGTTCCTCCATTTTTTCTTTTTGCTGTAGTTGTTCCTGTTGCATCAAGGCTAGTTGATGCTGGTACTTCCCGTTGTCTTTCTTTAACAGTTCATACTGTTTTAGTAACTGCTGAAGTTTGGTGTTAAGCTGGTTAATATGATGTACGATTGATGACAAGATGTTTTTGCCGCTAAGTTGTAAATAATATTTTTAAAGTGTGCCTTAGGCTTTAAGCGCTGTCGGGCCTGCCTGCCGGTAGGCAGGGTTTCGCTGTTACCTACAAGTTGGAGCTCAAATTATTTCCTTATCTCTGCGTCAAGTTCCTTTTCGTATGCGGTAATCATTTTGTTCATCATTGCATCAATCTCCACGTCTGTGAGGGTTTTGTTGAAATCCCCAAAACTGAAACTCACAGCCATCGATTTTTTGCCGGCACCTAACTTTGGACTTTCGAAAATATCAAAAAGCCGGGTTGATTGCAACTGCGGTAAATTAAGTGCTGCCGCTGTTTTTTCTACCTGCGCATAGGTTACACTTTTGTCTACCACAAGGGCAAGGTCTCGCTGCATCGAAGGAAACTTACTTACTTCCTCATATTGAAAAGTTTTAACTGGTACGCTATTGATCAATGCATCCCAATTTAAGTGGGCCGCAAAAACGGCTTGCTTGATACCAAATTGTTTGTTTCTCCTTTCAGAAATATTGCCAATAATTCCAACGACGGTGTTCCTAATTTTGATTTCGGCGGCAAGGTCAAAATCGGCAGCTACGATTGGCTCATAGTTAATGTGTTCAATTCCTGCTGCCGCAAATACCTTCTCGCAGGTTGACTTTAAAGTGTAATAGTCAGCCTTGCTTGCTTTCACATTCCATGCTGCTTCAGATACATCTCCGCTGGCATAAAGGGCGAGGTGCTTAGCTTCGGTGTAAGAACCATCAGCATCTTTCCCATATGTTTTTCCAAACTCAAACAACGAAAGATTGGCATTTTTTCTATTGATGTTGTGTGCGATTACTTCTAAGCCAGTAGGCAATAACGAAGGCCGCATAATATCAAGGTCAGCGCTCAGGTTATTGATCATTGTTACAGACTGGCTCAGGATATCTTCCGTAAAATAGGCACTGTTGGTAATGCTATTGGTAAAAATTTCATAGAAACCAATGCCGGCAAGCATAGTTGCCACTTTTTCCCGGAGTAAATTACTTTGGGAAGTGCCATCGTTAGAAGGTGAAATGCTTATAGTGGCCGGAATCTCAATATTATCCAGGCCATCTATCCGCATGATCTCTTCTACAAGGTCGGCAGGTAAGCTAATGTCTGGCTTGCTAAAAGGAACCTTCACCCACATCTCATCTACGCCCTCTTTAAGCAATTCGAAGCCAAGAGAGGTCAGAATATTTTTTATAGAATCGCCGTGATAGTTTTTACCGCTTAATTTTTTAAGGTAGTGGTATTTTAATCCGATAGAGACCGGATCTATCGGGTTGGGAAAAAGATCTATGATATCTCCGGTTATCTCCCCTCCACAAATTTCTTTGATAAGCCCCGCTGCTCTTTTAAGAATAGTTACTGTATTGCTGATGTCAATTCCTTTTTCAAAGCGGCTTGCAGCATCGGTTCTAAGCCCGTGATAAACCGATGTTTTTCGGATGCTGATAGGATCAAACCAGGCACTTTCTATAAATATATTTTTGGTGTTGGCCGTCACGCCACTTTCTGCCCCGCCATATACCCCAGCAATGCACATGGCTTTTTCCAGACCTGCAGCATGGCTGCAAATCATGAGGTCGGCAGCAGCCAGTTTTCTTTCTTTGCCATCCAGGGTTGTAAAGGCAGTTCCTTCTGGCAGTTGTTTCACCACAATTTTATTTCCGGCAATCTGGTCAGCATCAAATGCATGCAATGGTTGCCCGGTTTCGTGTAAAATAAAATTGGTGATGTCTACAATATTGTTGATGGGTTTTAAGCCGATGCTGTTTAACTTTTGCTGTAGCCATTTTGGGCTATCCGCCACCGTTATGTTGTTGATGCTAATGCCCGAATACCGGCGGCAGGCAGCGCTATCCTCGATCACCACTTCAATGGGTTTGCCGGTGCTATCAGTTTTAAACCCATTTTTAAAGGGCAATTTGGCAATGGTTCCCTTTTTATCATGGTGGCTCAGGTAAGCACACACATCTTTAGCTACGCCGAGGTGGCTCATAGCGTCCATACGATTTGGCGTAAGGCCTATTTCAAAAATGTAATCTTCGTAAGACTCAAATAGGGAAGCTGCAGGCTGCCCTACAATGGTATCTGCAGGTAAAACCAAAATTCCCTCATGACTGGAGCCAACACCTATTTCATCTTCAGCGCAGATCATACCGTTACTTTCTGCTCCTCTTATTTTGGCTTTTTTTAGAGTGATGGGGTCTCCGGTTGTAGGGTAAATTGTGGCTCCAACCTGGGCTAATATTACTTTTTGCCCTACGGCTGCATTCGGGGCTCCGCACACCACCTGCAATATTGAAGTACCTGTATTAACCTTGGTAATTTTTAATTTGTCAGCATCCGGATGTTTCTCACATGCTACAATTTCTGCAGTTATTAATCCTTCTAAACCGCCTTTTATAGTCTCATATTTATGCAGGCTTTCAACCTCAAGGCCTATTGATGTGAGTATTTTGCTTAGCCTTTCTGGTTCCATTTTCAGTGGTAGGTACTCACTAAGCCAATTGTAAGAAATGATCATCAGTCGATTTTATTATTTGGGCAGCAAAGATAGTTTTTTCGATACTATGTCCCGACCGGAAAAGCGCATCGATATTCAAAATTTAAGAAGCTAGTTATTTGGGTTGAAATTAGCAACAAGTTGAAATGTGTAACAGGTGTACAAAAAGAAAAAAGAGATTTTAATTTTTGTTGATAAGTTGTAAATTAATTAAAAGCAGTTGGCAATTTGCATGTGCGTAGAGCTGTTTATAAGTAGTGTAAAAGCTGGGTTTATGTGTGGATATGGGGTGGACAATCAGTAAAATAAAGTTAATAAAAGCAATAAGTTATTTTATCATTACCAAATTGCCATTACCTTAGCCGCCCGCCGAAACTTAACTGATTTACCCGGAAATGAAAAAGCATCGCAGCTTATCATTGCCAGCTAAAAAGAAAAAAACATCGGGCCTGGATACAAATTTTTCATAATAGTAAAGGATCAACCGGCGTAATGGAATTTACCAATTTAAACAAGGATAGAAAGGCCAGGAGAACCAGCTCAATGGACATGGGCAGTATGGTTTTTGGAAAAGTTCCACCCCAGGCAAAAGAATTGGAAGAGGCCATCCTGGGTGCCATCATGTTGGAGAAAAGTGCTTTTGATACGGTGATTGAAATACTAAAACCAGAGTGTTTTTATGTAGATGCACATCAAAAGATCTTTAAGGCCATGCAGGGGCTGGCCATTAAGAGTTTGCCCATAGATATGCTTACCGTGGTAGAGGAGTTAAAGCTGAGAGAGGAATTGGAAATTGTAGGCGGACCCTATTATGTGACTAAGCTCACGAACTCCGTGGTTTCTTCTGCCAACATTGATGCTCACTCACGGATAGTATTACAAAAATTCATACAAAGAGAACTTATCCGCATAAGCGGAGAAATAATTGGCGATGCTTATGAAGACAGCACAGATGTTTTTGATCTGCTGGACAATGCAGAAGGAAAGTTATTTGAGATCACCAACAATCACCTTCGTAAAAACTTTGACGACATAGATTCTGTGTTGGTTAAGACTTTTAACCGCATAGAGGATATGCGTAACCGAAAGGATGAGATTACTGGTGTACCCACCGGTTTCCCCACCCTGGATAAAATTACTTACGGATGGCAACCTACGGATCTCATCATTCTTGCAGCACGACCATCTGTGGGTAAAACCGCCTTTGCCTTAAACCTTGCCCGCACTGCTGCCATTCGCCCGAAAGGGGATGACAGACCACCAACCGCTGTTGCTTTTTTTAGTTTGGAGATGAGCAGCAGCCAATTGGTACAGCGTATTTTAAGTGCCGAAAGTGAGATATGGCTGGAGAAAATTGCAAGAGGTAAACTGGAAGAGCATGAAATGAAGCAATTGTATAAAAATGGTTTTGACCGCCTCAGCAAGGCTCCAATTTTTATTGACGATTCTGCAGCCCTCAATATTTTTGAACTGCGGGCAAAGTGCCGCCGTTTGAAAAATAAACACAATGTGGGGCTGATTATTATTGATTACCTGCAGTTGATGAGCGGCAGTGCAGACAGGAACAGCAACCGGGAACAAGAGATCAGTAAAATTTCCCGTGACCTGAAAAGCCTTGCTAAAGAATTGCAGGTGCCCATCATTGCATTGAGCCAGTTAAGCCGGGAAGTAGAGAAAAGAAAAGAAGGAAATAAAATGCCACAGCTAAGTGATTTGAGAGAATCCGGAGCTATTGAACAAGATGCAGATTTGGTAATGTTCCTGTATCGCCCTGAATACTACGAGGTAACCACTGACGAGTTTGGAGAGAGTAACAAAGGGGAGACGCATGTAAAAATTGCCAAGCACCGTAATGGTAGTCTTGAAACTATTAAACTCAAAGCCCTGCTACACATTCAGAAATTTATAGAAGAAGATGGCAGTGATTTTGCCAGCGGCCTGCCCGGTGGCGGAGGCAATTGGAAGCCGGTATCAGGCGGGGGTGGAAACGATGGAGCAAAAATGTACATTCAAAAAGGAAGCAAAATGAATGACGGTAATTTTGATGATGATGCCCCTTTTTAAATGATAATTTTTTGAATGGATAATGGAGAATGGAGAATGGATTGGCAAATTCCATTCTCCATTTTTATTTTACTTAAGTTTGAAATAAGATGAAGCTCCCATTATTTTATAAACCAGGTATTGATGAAACAGGCAAAGAAGTTGTGCTGGACGAAGCCGCCAGTAAGCATATCGTGCAAGTGCTGCGTATGGAGTTAAGTGAAAAATTGCAGCTAACAGATGGCGTTGGAAATTTATTTACAGTGGCCATTACAGGTGACAACCGCAAAAAATGCACTGTAACTATTTTAGAAAAATCTGAAATCCAACATCCAAAATCAGCAATAACTATAGCAATTTCTCCTGTAAAAAACACAAGCCGCTTTGAGTGGCTCTTGGAGAAAGCAACAGAGATCGGTGTAACTGCAATTGTGCCGTTGCTGTGCGGGCGTACCGAAAAACAACATTTGAAATGGGAAAGACTGCAGGGCATATTGGTGAGCGCCATGTTACAATCGCAGCAAGCATGGTTGCCGCTGTTGCATGAGCCTGTAAAGTTTGCCAGCTACATAAAAGAAATAGAATCGGTACCCGCTTTGCATAAAATGATAGCTCATTGTGAGGACGAAAACGGAAAACATTCCATTACAAAAGTGGCCCGGCCCGGCATTCCTCAACTCATTCTAATTGGCCCGGAAGGAGACTTTACCACACAAGAAATAGAGCTCGCCTTAAAAAACCATTTCTTGCCTGTATCGCTTGGTAGCACCCGTTTGCGCACCGAAACAGCCGGCATAGTAGCCGCTACGCTGCTTAGCATCCCATAATTAAAGTTCCCCTCAGCGTTTGTCTCAAGGTTGTTGAATGCGCAATTTTCTACGCCCCTCAGCATTTAAACATTCTGAGAAAAATATTGACCCGGGAATGGGGCATTCACTTTTGATAAATCGTTTTTCTTAACTTTCGATACGATGAGAAAACTATCATTTTTTATTGTGTGCGCTTTCTTCTTTGCAAAGCCTGCCTTATCTCAACCAAAATTTTCTTTGGGATTAGATTCAGCAATTAAAAAATCAACATCTCAACAAGTCAACGAATCGGAATTTCTAAAAACCTGCTTTTACATTGCCGACGAGTACATGAATATTGAACAGTATGATTCAGCGCAACTATGGTTGAATAAGATCCATTCGGTGCTACCCGTGAAAAGTATATCGCTTCAAAATTATTTTCTTATTACACGACAGGCAGAAGTTTACTATTACAATAACCTGCAGCAGCTTGGATTGCAGGAAAGTAGAAGGGGCCTTGCAATGGCCGAAGCGCTGAACAATAATCTATTGCTGGCAGACAGCTATAACTTCCTGGGCTTATTTTACATGAACATAGATAGCACCGCATTGTCTGTGGCTCTTTATAAAAAAGGATTGCAGTTTCCTCAAAACTATCTCGACTCTCCCAAATATATTTCTCTATCCAAGCCGCATCATCTGCATGGAAATCTGGCGGAAGCCTATTACAAACTTGGGGAGTACGATAGTGCTCTTTTTCATAACAGCATGTCACTGCGAAAGGCAACAGAAAATAATTTAGAAAGAGGGATTGCTGTTGCCTACTCCGGGCTTGCTGATGTTTACTCCGCCAAAGATGCGCCTGACAGTGCTTTTAGTAATTATACAAAAGGTGCCGAGATCTCCATGAGGTCGGGAGATGTTGATGTGGCATTGGTTTGCAGAGCCGGACTTGCAAAAAGCAATTATGAGTTACAAAACCTCGTAGCAGTGGAGCAAAATTTAAAGACGGGATTTGCACTGTTGCAAACACACAGCAACATCAATCGCTTCTATGCACTTAGATTCCTGAATACCGCTATTGCTTTGTATCGTAGACTGGATAAGCCGGCTGACCTGGTTACAGCAGTTGAGCTAAAGTCAGTTATTGAAAAAGCCAATAATGAAGATAACAACCGGCAAATTCAAACAATATTAAACGCCGGGCTACAAAATGAAAAACGAATTTTAAGCATGCAGGTTACAGAAGCAGAAGGAAATAAGGAGTTGGCCAATGCAAGGTTGGGTCTGGCACTTATTGGGATCACACTTTTAGCCATCAGCTTTCTGGTTTACCGTTATTATCAAAACCAAAAGCTGGCCATTTCTAAAATACGGCAGAAGATAAGCCAGGACCTGCACGATGATATTGGTGCTTCCTTAAGCAGCCTCCAAATTTATGGCGCCATTGCGGAACAGTCTGTAAATTTAAATCCTGCAAAGGCGATCGAAATGGTAGGCAAGATCAGCACGCAGAGCAAAGAGATCATGGAGAATATGAACGACATTGTTTGGAGTATGAAGACGAGCAATAGTAATACGTCTATCGAGATTAAAATAAAAAATTATGCTGCCACACTGCTGGCCGACAGTAATATAGATTTTCAGTGCAGCATCATGCCCGATGCCGCAGCTGTTATAACGGGCATCACCGCCAGGAAAAATATACTGCTGATTGCAAAAGAGGCCTTGAATAATATAGCCAAGTACAGCAAAGCAAAAAGTGCAAAACTCAGTTTGCACACCGTTCAAAAAGAGCTGGTGCTGTTTATTGAGGATGACGGGATGGGATTTGTGCAGGAGCAAATTTGCAGGGGAAATGGTTTAGACAATATGGAGCAAAGGGCAAAAGAGTTAAACGGCATTTTTGAAATAAAGTCTACTGTCGGACTAGGCACCGCCATCAAAGCCATTTTTCCATTATCGGCTATCACCTAATATTAGGGATACCAGCATTACCAATATATTGTTACTTTGAATTATGTTGATACGTGTTTTTATATACGATGACAATCACCCCCGGAGGGACAGTCTCAAAGCATTAATTGAGCTTAGTCCTGAAATGACTTTTTGTGGAGAAGCTGCTAATTGTGCCAACGTAAAGCATGATATGGAAACCTGTTTTGCAGATGTTGTACTCATGGATATAAATATGCCGGAGGTAGATGGGATAATGGGTTTGAAAGAAATAAAAAAGATTTTTCCGTATGTTAAGGTGTTGATGCAGACTGTTTTTGATGATACGGATAAAATATTTGAATGCATTCGTAATGGCGCCAGTGGATACATTTTAAAGAAAGATTCTCCGCAACGTATTTTACAAGCCATCCAGGAAGTGTACGACGGTGGCGCTGTTATGAATCCGGGAGTAGCTATAAAAGTGCTTGGTTATTTTAAGCCTCAAAAGAAAAATAATCCATTGACACAAAGAGAAACCGAAGTATTAGAGCGGCTTGCCGATGGCCTCAGTTATAAAATGGTGGCCGATAAATTATTCCTCAGTTTTAATACTGTTAATACACACATCAAGCATATCTACGAGAAACTCCACGTTTCTTCATTAGGCGAAGCCATTGCTTTTTATTACAAAAACCTGCACCAACAAAATTGATTCGTCACTACAATTAGGGATTTGCGGCAGCCTTTCATTCTTGATTTTTACGGTCTAAAATAAAAATCATGAAACAACTGTTCTCCATCTTCTTCGCTTTTATTACTATCACTGCTACTGCAACAGTTCGTACCGTAAGCAACACTCCCTCCACCATTGCCCAGTTTAGTACGGTGCAGGCTGCCATTGATGCCAGCACCAGCGGCGATACAATTTATGTGCATGGTTCTCCTAATCTTTATGCGCCTGCAACGATTACCAATAAAAGACTTGTACTGCTAGGGCCTGGTTTTGCCCCTGATAAAAATTTACCATTAGTCGCTTTGCTTGCCGGGATAACGATAAATGAGTCTGCCGGTTCTGCAGACTTTTGCGAGTTGCAGGGGCTGCATGTTGCTGGGTTTGCTGCGAGCCAGGGAGTCAATAATCTGCGATTGTTCAGGAACCAATTCACCGGAAGTTTTAATTTTAATCATTTAACAGCAGCAAGTGATTTCGTAATAGAAGGCAATAATTTTAATTCAGTTGTAACCGCCACCGCCTCTGCCACTTTCACAAATTGTTTGTTTCAGAACAACCTTTTTTATGGCGTAACCTGTTGCACAGGCGCAAGCATAAACGGCTTTACCAACACTGTGAATGTGCTGTTTAACCACAATATATTTATTGGCCCACCTGGTACTTTCCCTGTTTTTGGCGGCAATTGCCGGTTCCTGTTATTGGCGAACAATATTTTTGTTAATCGTGATCCCGCTTTTCAGCTCAGCTTTAGCAGCTTCAACAACAACATCACTTTTAACTGTGGCACAGTAGGCGATACCGCATGGATACGAAACAGCAATGTAGACGGCGGTGGAAATATAGCTTCGCAAAACCCCCAGTTGTTTGACCAGGCGCAAGTAAATGCGGGGAACAGTAACCCGTTAATGAACCTAACTATAGCAGCCGGGCCAGCAAATGATGCTGGTAGCGATGCCAAGGATATAGGATTACTCTATGACGCATCAGGTAGCCTAAACTGGGCTAATGGCCGCAATAGCCGGCTGCCCCGAATATTTAAAATGAACGTTGTAAACCCAACCGTTGCAGTAGGTGGTACTATTACGGTTACTGTAGAAGCAAAAACCAGTAACTAACAAACCACACATTGCTCATTTTAAAAAAGGGATATGAAAAAATTACTGCTCATCATTCTGTATAACTGTTGCAGCTTTCTTTTTGCTGCTGCACAAAACATAATTGCCGCCGAATATTTTATTGATACTGACCCGGGCATCGGCAATGGTATAGCCTTGAACGTGGGAGCCAACGGCAGTAATGTAAATTTTGAAGCAGCAGTTCCCACCACTTCTTTTTTAGCGGGGTTTCATTTTGTAGGAGTAAGAGCGAGAGATGTTAACGGCACATGGGGTTTGCTGGAAACCCGGGGTTTTTATATATCAACAGCTACTACTAATGCCGGCAGCATAACAGCCGCAGAATATTTTATTGATACTGACCCGGGTAACGGCAACGGCACAGCGTTAAATGTTGGTGCAAGTGGCAACACTGTAAATTTTGTGGCAACAGTTTCTGCGGCCACTCTTTCAGCCGGTTTTCATTTTATAGCGATACGTACAAAAGATGCAGATGGCAAATGGGGACTATTTGAAACCCGGGGCTTTTACTTAAGCGGCCAAACTACAAATGTAACAGACATTGTTGCTGCAGAATACTATTATGATACCGATCCCGGTATTGGAAATGGTATAGCAATAGCAATTCCCACGGCAACAGCCAGGTACAGCGACTCTTTACTATTACCACTTGGCAGTCTGCCATTAGGGAATCATCGTATTGCAATAAGGGTAAAAAATGCTGATGGATATTGGAGCCTGTTGGAAAGCAAACTTTTCAATGCCTGTAGTCGCTACGGCCCCATCTCAAAAACGGATTTCCTTGTAGAAAACAACCAGGTATTTTTTACCAACCTGTCCACCGACAATGACAGCACTTTGTGGAAGTTCGGCGATGCCAGCACAGATACTGTTTTAAACCCTGTAAAAACATATGCTGCTGCAGGTAATTATAACCTGCAATTAATTAGTAAAAATGTTTGTGCCAATGATACACTTTTACAGGTGGTAAGGATCAGCGGTATTCATCGCATCAATGCAAATAAAGCTGGAAACAACGGCGTGGCTACTGTGGTTTTTGATGGCAATGGTTTTACAGCCACTACCCAGTTAAAACTCGAACGCAATGGCGTTTTTCTATTTCCTGCAGACAAAATGTTGATTTCTACCAGTAGGATAGTAGGTTATTTGAACCTCGCCGGAGTGGATACAGGCAGGTACAATGTAATTGCCAATTTGGGCGGCGGGCCATTAGATACATTGAAAAACGGATTCACGATAAGCCCTGCATCAGCACCATTAATTTCTATGGTAAAGGGAGGCAGAAATCCTGCCCGAACAAGTGGTATGTTAAGGTTGATGAGCCTGCAAAACCGGGGAAATGAAGACGCTATCATGTTGCCTTTTGCAACCATAATTGGGTACAGGCCTGGCACCATTTCCATAGGTAGCCTCGAATCTTTTGTAGACCTCAGCAACAAAGGTATTTTTCAACAAACACTCAACTACCTATCTGCAAACAGTATCTCAGCTAATGTTATAAATGCGGTAGACATAGACACTTTTAGAAAAAAGCAATTACTAGCCTACTATAGGGTGAAGGTGCCCGCAGAAAGTTATGTAACCAACTATTATCGCATTTTTAATTCTTCGGGTTTAATTGCATACGACAACAGCTCATTAGTGTATCCACCGTTGTTTAAGTCAACCATTGCACTAAACGACATTGCTGCCCCAAATGCAAGGGATTGTATGAATTCATTCCTTAAAAAAGCGGTGAAGAAAAATATTACAGCTTCCATTTCTGATGGCGCATGGAATGCCTGTTTTGATATTGCTTTTGATACACTGGCTAAATCGGTAAGAGATATTGTAAGAGATATTTCACAACAGAACAGATCCATCCCCATGAAATCGATGTTTGCAACACTGTTGGTTCAAATGTCGCAATGCCCTGCGAGTGGGATGCCTGCCACACTCACTACGTTCCAGTTCGAAAAAATAATTAAAGACGTAACGTACAATTGGCTTTACCTGGAAAATATAGATTCTATTGGAAGGCCTTGCATTGATACCACCGAAACAATGGTTTTCCGGCAGAGCGGGCGAATGAATCAAAATGGAACTAACGGTAATGCACCCTCGCTGGTAACTGAAGATGACGATTGCCCTGGGGCAGCACTTTTTCCGGAGCTTGCGGAGCTTTGCGAACCCTTCCGGGAAGTGTGTGGCAAGGTGGATGAATTAGGAAATGCCGATAAGAAACTACTTGTAGTAATCGGAAAGAAATTATTTGAGAAAGTGCTGGAGCCTTTTGATAAAGCCTGCCAAGTGAACTCGGCATCCGCTTTTTGTGAAGAATTATGCGAGCAGACATCCGTTGATCCCAACGTAAAATATGGGCCAGGCAACAACGGTACGGGCAAGCATGTAAACTTCTTAAACAACTACGGCTACACCATTTTCTTTGAGAACCTGCCCGCTGCTACAGCACCTGCAGCATTTGTGGAAGTAACGGATACGATCGACATGACCAGGCTTGATATAAAAACGTTTCAAACAAGTGGGTTTGGGTGGGGAGACAGTGTGGTATTTACAGATGCCAACAGGGGTGACTATTCTTTACTTAAAGATTTGCAGCCAGGCAAGCCCAATAAGCTAAGAGTTGATGTAAGAATCGATACCATGAAAGGCATTGTAACATGGAAATTCTACACACTCGATCCGCTTACATTGCAACTTACTGATGATCCCACCCAGGGATTTTTACCACCAAATATAAATGGTGTAGAAGGGGTAGGCTATGTTTCGTTCAGTATAAAAGCTAAGCCAGGGGTCACTACCGGAACGGTCATCAATAACAAGGCGTCCATCGTTTTCGATCAGAATGCCCCAATTATTACGCCGGTGTGGCAGCATATTGTAGACACAACTAAACCACAAAGCCAGGTAGCAGTTTTGCCTGCAATAGTTACTACTCCCAACTTTGTAGTGAATTGGAGTGGCAGCGATGCACATGCGGGTATTGAGCAATATGCTGTGTACGTTTCGGTAAACGACAGTTTATTTAAACAATGGAAGAAATTTTCAACGGCCGTAGCAGATACATTTCGTGGAGAGTTTAACAAGACCTACAAATTCTTTAGCGTAGCGGTAGATAGAGCCGGCAACTATGAAGATCCTCCGTTTGATCATTATGCCACTCCCGATGCTGCTACAACGGTTCAAGTGGCACTGCCCATTTCATTGTTGAGTTTTGATGCACGAAAGAGCGTTGATGAGAAGAAATCAGAGTTGGTCTGGGTTACTACATTTGAGCAACAGGTTGCCCGCTTCGAAATACAGCGAAGCGCAGATGGTATAAACTTTAGTAAAATTGGCGTGGTAAACGCACTAAATGTAGCGACTGGCAGTAATTACAAGTGGCAAGACATGGCACCTCTGAAAGGGTTAAATTACTACAGGCTGCAAATTGTTGATGTGGATGGCTCCTCCCAAAAAAGCCCGATAAAAACGGTACAGTTTGGTGCCCGGATAGACATATTGGTTTTTCCTACACTTACCAGCAGCATGGTGTACGTTCAATCTACAAAACCAGTAACGGCCAGGTTATTTAATATGCTAGGCGAAGTTTTGCAAGAGAAGATCATTTCGGGAAGCGCTCCTTTCAATTTGGCTGCACTGCCATCTGGCATGTACCTTATTAGAATCAAGGAAGAGAAAAAGGTCTATAAGATCATCAAACAATAATTTTCTTTATATGTTGATTTCAAAGCCGGGTGTTTTTCTAAGCCCGGCTTTTATTTTGCCACTTCCTTCGCTAGTTGTTTCGCAACCCCTTGCATATATTTTTTATGATGCCCGGGCCTTCATACACGAAGCCCGTCCAAACCTGCACCAATGCTGCACCGGCATCTATTTTTTGTTGAGCATCTGTTGCCGTAAAAATGCCGCCGCTTGCAATGATGGGAATTTGCCCATTTGTTTTTGTAGATATGTACTCAATGATTTCTGTGCTTCTCTTTTTTGCAGGCAAGCCGCTAAGGCCACCGGCTCCAATTTCTTTACTTTTAATTGTTGACTTTTCACTTAACGATGCCCTGTCAATCGTAGTGTTACAACAAACCAGCCCATCTAGTTTGATCTCTAATGCCAAATCAATTACATCGTCAATTTGTTCATTGCTTAAGTCCGGGGCTATCTTCAAGAGCAAGGGTTTCTTATTTTTTAATTTTGAATTTTGAATTTGTAATGCATCAAATATTTTTTTGAGCGAACTCTTTTCCTGCAGTTCCCTTAAGCCGGGCGTATTGGGGCTGCTCACATTCACTACGAAATAATCAACAAGCTGATGCAGGGCCACGAAACATTTTTCATAGTCCTTCCATGCCTCTTCATTGGGAGTATTTTTGTTTTTACCAATGTTACCGCCGATGATTAGCTGTCGGTTGACAGTTGGCAGTTGGGGGTTAGCAAGGGGAGATGTTTCCCTCCATTTTTTCAGTCTTTCAGCAATAACCGCTGCGCCATGGTTGTTGAAGCCCATTCGATTTATCAGGGCCTTATCTGCCGGGAGGCGAAACAAGCGTGGCTTTTCATTACCATCTTGCGCCAATGGTGTTACAGTTCCAATTTCTACAAATCCAAAACCGAGGGCTTCCAGTTCATCCAGGTAAACTGCATTTTTATCGAACCCAGCCCCAAGCCCCACCCGGTTTGGAAAGATGGTATTAAACATGGTGACAGCGTATGGCCCTTTTGGCTGAAACGATGCTTTTACAAGCCCCTTAGCAAAAGGCACGCTGCACGCAGCTTTGAGCAGGCTCATGGAAAAATAGTGCACTTTTTCGGGGTCAAATAAAAAAAGAAAAGATCGCAGTAGCTGGTACATATTCAGGCAAAAATAACACAGCTATTTTAGTTTTTTGATTTGAGTCGGAAATTATAACTTTGGTCTATAAAGTTGCATAAACAACTAATTTGGAGATTTCAATTTGAGAATAGAGTTAGTGCGGGTGAAGGTTTAAAGGTGAAAGTGAATTTCCGATGTCGAATTTCTGATCTCTGATTTACAAGACCCTCAGATTTGTAAATTCTCTAGGCTTTGGATCATTGACTATTGACAAAACAACATTTCAATTTTAAAAAAATATATCATGCAGGAAGCATATATCGTAGCCGGTTATCGCACCGCCATCGGAAAAAGTAAGAAGGGTGGGTTTAGGTTTACCAGGCCAGACGATTTGGCGATAGATTTAATAAAAGCCTTACTGGCAAGCGTGCCACAATTGGATGTAAAGAGAGTGGATGATGTGATCGTAGGAAATGCAGTGCCGGAAGCGGAGCAAGGACTACAGGTAGGAAGAATGATTTCAGCAAAAGCGGTAGGTATTCATGCACCGGGTATTACCATTAACCGTTATTGCGCAAGTGGATTGGAAAGTATTGCTATGGCCACTGCAAAAATTCGTTCTGGCATGGCAGAGTGTATCGTAGCTGGTGGCACAGAAAGTATGAGCCTTGTGCCAACTGCAGGGTGGAAAACAGTACCGTCCTATGCCATCGCACAAGAAGAACCTGATTACTATCTCAGCATGGGTCTTACAGCAGAAGCGGTAGCAAAAGAATATAACGTGAGCCGGGAAGACCAGGACATGTTTAGTTACAACAGTCACCTGAAAGCGGCCAACGCCATAAAGGAAGGTTATTTTAAAAGTGGCATTCTTCCCATTAATGTAGAGCAGGTTTATATAGATGAAAAAGGGAAACGAAAAACAAAGACCTATGTGATGGATACTGATGAGGGAGTGCGTACTGATACAACGCCGGAGGGCCTCGCCAAATTAAAGCCTGCCTTTGCCATTGGCGGATCCGTTACGGCTGGCAACTCTTCTCAGACAAGCGACGGCGCTGCATTCGTAATTGTGATGAGCGAAAGAATGGTGAACGAACTGGGCCTAAAACCAATTGCAAGATTGGTAAATGCTGCCAGTGCCGGAGTGCATCCCCGCATTATGGGCATGGGCCCGGTAGAAGCCGTACCAAAGGTTTTAAAACAGGCCGGTATGACGCTGGCAGATATTGATCTTTTTGAACTGAATGAAGCCTTTGCTTCTCAGTCGCTGGCAGTTATACGAGAACTTGGTCTAGATCCTTCTAAAGTAAATATAAACGGCGGCGCAATTGCATTGGGCCATCCCCTTGGCTGCACGGGCTGCAAGCTCACTATACAATTGGTGAATGATATGAAGCGTTTGAATAAAAAATATGGTATCGTTACCGCTTGTGTTGGTGGCGGGCAAGGCATTGCCGGGATTATAGAAAATATTGATTAGGGTTAAGGGTGGAA
>JAYTBG010000385.1:0-7302 GCA_043737055.1 Chitinophagaceae bacterium
TGTAAAAAGACACCAATGCTCTCTCATCCTCTTTTTAAAAATCTGATTTTTGAGATAAAATAACTTTTTTGCTAAAGCCCGCTGTTTAGAATACTAAAAAGGCGACTTAAATATTTTAACTGTATCCTTAAAAATATTTTATCTCGACATCTGTAAAAAAATCAGATATTGATTCCGAGGTCGTTCGAGGTTATAGTACATCGTGGTTTCGCAAGAAACTCTAATTGGATCGAATTTCAGGAAGACAAAGTCCCCGGAGGTAGGGTAAAACAGCACAAAAGCAGATCCGCTATTTCAGCAGCGGTATGAAACAAAGGCTCAAACTTGCGCAGGCTTTTTTCTCCGAATCTGAAGTGTTATTCCTGGATGAGCCCACAACAAACCTTGATAGTGAAGGAGTGAGTCTTTATGAAGCACTTGTACAAAATAATGCCGGCAACCGGCTGCTATTTGTGAGCAGTAATGTGCCGCAGGAGTATGAGTTTTGTGAAGAGGTTATTAAGATGGAAAACTTTAAATAAAAATGCTTTTATAGGTCAAGCACGATGCAAAGATTTTTTTTAGTAAGGGCTATTTGTTCCTCACTGAGGTCACCGATCTTTTTTAATAGTCGTTTATTATCAATTGCAGGAATTTGATCAATCATGATGTCTCAATCTTCCTTCAATTTTGCAAACCCTTGGTTAAATGAACCGGTAAAATTTCCGAATCCAATTTAATATTCGTGGTGATAGGACACACTATTGTTGATGGATGAATGTTGTTAAGCAGATCTGTTTAAATCACCAGCACGGGCCTTGTTTTGCCGGTTTGGGTTCCGAACCGCGGATTCAAATCAGCAATCCATATTTCATATTGCTTAATCTTCCCCATGTAGCTTTTCAAATTCAGCAAGTACTTTCATAGATTCTTCCTGCACTGCCCGGAATTCATTTTGTAGTTGTCTGGAAATTATTTTCCTTTTATGAAGGAGGTTATAAAATTAGACAGCTTCATTAATGTACTGGTTCCTGTTTTTGTTGATGGGCACAGTAATTTTTTCCGTTTCCATAAAAACAGTATCATCCATCTTTGATGATAAATTTTTCATGTCATTTATTTAGCTGAAGGTATATACAAAAAGTATGGCTCCAAATGCCGTCCTTCACCTCACTACCGTATCAGCAGATGTTTGTCTCAAGTGCAGGTACTAAAAACCTCAATACGAGAATATGGATAAACTTTACCTCCTGCTCGCAATCAGCAAATTCAAATCAGTGTACTTTAAATCAAACCTTTCGCTCAGGTGAAAATTGGTGAGGCTTCCTTTAAATAAATAAATACCCGTGCGGATATTTATTTTATACCAGATCACATTGTCTATGCCTCCGTCTTCGGCGGTCTCCAACAGCAAAGGCATCAGTACATTGCTGATGGCTTGCGAAGCAGTACGGGCAAATCCGCTGGGTATGTTGGGCACACAATAATGTATAACATCGTATTTTTTAAAAGTCGGATTTTTATGTGTGGTTACCATGCTTGTTTCAAAACAGCCACCATGGTCTATGCTCACATCTACTATCACTGTTCCGGGGCGCATGGCTGCTACCATTTCTTCGCTCACCACAATGGGTGTTCTGCTACCGGAGCCGCTCAAAGCACCCACCGCCACATCGCATGACTTTAGTTGTTTACCTAGTATTTTGGGCTCTATTACTGAGGTCCACATGCGCACACCAATATTGTTTTGCAGTCGCTTAAGCCGGTAAATGCTATTGTCAAAAACTTTCACACTGGCGCCCATGGCCAGGGCAGTTCTTGCCGCATATTCGCCCACGATGCCTGCGCCAATGATAACCACTTTAGTAGGCGGAATCCCACTGATGCCGCCTACGAGTACACCTCTACCATCATTGGCACTGCTGAGGTATTGGCCGGCAATAAGCATTACCGCACTACCGGCTATTTCGCTCATGCTTCTTACAATAGGATTGTGCCCTCCAGCATCTTTCAGGTTCTCAAAACTAAGGGCCGTAATTTTTTTAAGCATCATCTTCTCCAGTATCTCTCTTTTCATTATGGCAAGATGAATCGGAGAAATAACATATTGGTTCGGACGTAAACATTCGCAATCTGCCTCGCTTACCGGGGCACTTTTTACAATGATTTCGCTTTCAAAAACTGCCTTCTTATCATACATTATTTTGGCGCCTGCTTCACTGTAATCCTTGTCACTATAGTTGGAACCTTCACCGGCTTTAGTCTCTACATTTACTTCATGGCCATTGGCTACTATTACACCCACTGCTTCAGGAGTAAGCGCAATGCGGTTTTCATTAAAAGAATCTTCCTTCGGGATTCCAATGGTCAGGGATTCTGTCTTCGGTTTTACATCGAGGGTTTCTTCCAGGGTTTCGTAAGCCAGGGAGGGAGAAACAAAAGGTTTAACTGTTGCCATAATAGATGAAAGGTTAAAATAAATGCCTGGAAATGAAAATTACATCCATTGGTTTTACAAAACAGGTAGGTAGAAAAGGGTTTTTGAGAGCTGAAAAGCAGGTGAGAATCTCCAACGCTTTAAATCGATTCGATGGCAAGGTACTAAGGTCATTGTCAAATGAAATGTTTTAAAACGATGACTTGACAAATTACAATTTTATTTGCAGCTTTCGCTCATTCTTACCCGAAGCACTTAAATAACAATGTATGGTATGGGCGGGTAAAAGACCGGCTGCCTTCTCGGGCCACTCCACAAAGCACCAACTGCCTGAATAAAAACATTCTTCTACGCCCGCCATCAAGGCTTCTTCTTCATCTTTCAACCGATAAAGATCCAGGTGATGCACTTGATTTCCTTCCCTGGTTTTGTATTGGTTGATGATTGCATACGTAGGACTACTCACCGCATCTGTTACCGCAAGGCAATGACAAATGGCACTGATGAAAGTAGTTTTACCTGCCCCCATTTCACCGTGAAAGGCCACCACTGTAGGCTCCTTTACGATCTCAAGAAAGTTTTTGGCAGCCGTCTCAATTTCCAACAAGTCGAATTTTGAATCCATGATGCAAAGATATTTTCATAATTAGTAAATAGTTAGACCTGTCATAAGATAATTTTGCAGCATGGAAAAGGTAGATTGGAAAGTAGAAGGAATGACCTGTAGCAATTGTGCGTTAAGCATATCGAAATACCTAAACAAAGAGGGTGCAACAGATATAAAGGTTAACCCTATTGATGGTGCCGTAAATTTTACAGCACCAGAACACAGCTCATTGCCCGCCCTCAAAAAAGGTATCAGCTCTCTGGGTTACGATGTGGTCGGCGATCAAAAAGATTCTCACCACGGCCACGATCATGGTTCTAACAACCGGTGGCCCGCCTTCCTCTCCACCAATAAAAAGAAGCTGCTTTTTTGTCTACCGTTTACACTAGTGCTCATGCTTCATATGATTGACGAATGGGTGCATGTTCATTGGTTAATGGATCCCTGGGTGCAATTGGCCCTCTGCTTACCTGTATTTGTAGTGGGCATGTTTTATTTTGGTCGCAGTGCAATCAGGAGTATCATGAGCGGTGTGCCCAACATGAATGTATTGGTGGCATTAGGTGCTCTTGCAGCCTTTGTGTATAGTCTTGCTGGTGCCGTCCTACAGCTAGGTCCTGCATTTATGTTTTTTGAAACAGCAGCATCCATAATTACCCTTGTGTTGCTCGGTAACTACATGGAAGAAGCCTCCATCCAATCTACACAGCGTGCGGTAAAATCCTTGGCAAAATCGCAAAAGGTAATGGCCAATATGATTGCCTTTGATGATGAACACAAAGAGCAGATTTTCCCCCTGGAAAATACGCAACTAAAAACAGGCGACCTGGTTTTAATCAAAAATGGCGAGACCGTTCCTTTAGACTGTAAAATTTTGTGGGGCGAGGCCACCGTAAATGAATCTATTCTCACCGGGGAAAGCATGCCCTTACAAAAGCAAAAAAAAGATTTTCTTATTGGGGGAAGTGTGCTGGAAAGTGGCCTTGTAAAAGCACAAGTTACGGCCACGGGCAAGGATACCATTCTATCGGGCATTTTAAAAATGGTGCAGGATGCTCAAGGGGAAAAGCCGCCCATGCAAAAACTGGCAGATAAGATTAGCGCCATATTTGTGCCGCTGGTTATTGGTATAGCCATCCTAACCTTCGTTTTAAACTTCGCCGCATTTGATAAAGGCCTTGGCACTTCGCTCATGAGAGCTATAGCCGTGTTGGTTATTTCATGTCCCTGTGCCATGGGCCTGGCAACGCCTGCTGCCATCGCTGTAGGCCTTGGCCGTGCTGCAAAAAACGGAATACTTTTTCGCAATGCTTCCAGCCTTGAATCTTTTAAAACTATCCGCCAGGTTGTGTTTGATAAAACAGGTACGCTTACTACGGGTAGCTTTGCCATCCGCAACTATGAAACTGCGATGAACGATGGCCTTTTTAAGAACCTGCTTTTCTCCCTGGAAAAATATGCAAGCCACCCTATTGGTAAATCCATTGCCCAACATTGGAAAAGCAATGATGCCATTGCATGGCAAAAAATTGAAGAAATAAAGGGCCTGGGTATGCAGGCAACGGACAAGGAAGGTAATGTTTATGTAGCAGGTTCGTATAGGATGATGAAAGAGAAAGTTTCATCGCCTGGTCATGATTTATACGTTTCTAAAAACAACGCTATACTTGGTTGGGTTGATGTTGGCGATGACATACGCCCCGAAGCGAAAGCAGTTATTCAGTGGTTCAAAGACCAGCACATAAAAACTATTTTGCTCAGCGGAGACGGAAGGGCAAAATGCGAAAGGGTTGCAAAGGAGTTGGGCATAGATGAAGTGATTGCAGAACAATCACCGCAGCAAAAAATGGAGAAAATAGCTGCTCTAAATGAACAAACACCCACCGCAATGGTTGGCGATGGCATTAATGACGCACCCGCGCTGGCCAAAGCCACGTTGGGTATCTCACTCAGTGAAGCCACACAGATAGCTATGCAGAGTGCCGATGTAATTTTGATGGGTCATGGGCTTAAAAATCTACCACAGGCACTTGGCCTGGGCCGGCATACCTACATCACAATCAAGCAAAATCTCTTCTGGGCTTTTATTTACAACATTGTGGCTATCCCAATTGCCGCTTTCGGATTGCTGACACCCACAGTCGCCGCCCTTGCTATGGGCCTCAGCGATGTGGTACTCGCCATCAATTCAGTGCGGCTCTTTGTGAAAAAGGTTTTTTAACTTCCGCATCAATCGTACAACATCGTTTGCAAGATATTTACAGCATATTAAAACAATACTGGGGCTATGATCATTTTCGCCCGCTGCAGGAGGACATCATACAAGCCGTGTTGAAAAAAAAAGATACGCTTGCTTTGTTGCCTACCGGCGGTGGAAAATCAATTTGCTTCCAGGTTCCGGCAATGGCAATGGAGGGTATTTGTATTGCCATCAGTCCTTTGATTGCCTTAATAAAAGACCAGGTAGAACAGCTTAAAAGGCGGGGTATACCAGTGTTGGCGGTTTACAGTGGCATGCATTACCTGGATGTAAAAAAGACCTTACAAAATGCGGCATTCGGGAATTATAAATTTTTATACCTGAGCCCCGAGCGCCTGGAAACCGAGTTATTTCTGGAGTTTTTGCCTGCCATTAAACCCTGCCTTATTGCTGTAGATGAAGCACATTGTATTTCACAATGGGGCTACGATTTTAGGCCACCATATTTACGAATAAATAATTTACGGGCTGAGTTACCGGGCGTGCCGGTGATTGCTTTAACAGCATCTGCCACCAAAGCAGTGCAAGACGACATTTGTACCCAGCTGCACTTTGACAAAACTGCCCTTCGTTTTCAACAATCGTTCGAACGGACGAATTTATCTTACAGTATTTTTTCTCCTGCTGCCAAAGAAATTAAACTGGTAGAAATTCTCAGCAACGTAAAGGGATCTGCAATTGTTTATTGTAAGAGCCGCAAGCATACACAGCAAGTTGCTGGGCTCCTGGCCATGAAGGGCATCGATGCTAATTTTTATCATGCAGGCCTCAGCACGGATGAGCGAACCTCACGCCAGGAAAGCTGGATAAAAGGTCAAACACGGGTGATGGTTTGTACCAATGCATTCGGTATGGGCATAGACAAGCCAGATGTGAGGGTAGTGGTGCATTACGATGTTCCAGATTGCCTGGAGAATTATTACCAGGAAGCCGGTCGGGCGGGAAGGAATGGTAAAAGGGCATATGCTGTGTTATTGTATCAGCCATCGGAGATCTGCGATCTGATTCAAATGCTGGCCATTCGGTATCCATCGGAAGAAAAAATAAAAACCATTTACACCGCTTTAATGAATCACTTACAGGTGGCGGCGGGTGGGGGAGAAGGCAACAGTTACGATTTTGATATGGCGGTATTTGCTCAACGTTTTAAGCTAAACATCCTGGAGGCTACTTATGGGGTGCAGGCGCTGGCCCAGCAGGAAATCCTGAGTTTTAATGAAATTGTTTTCAGACCATCTACCGTAGTGTTTACCGCTAGTAAAAGCCAGTTGCAGGATTTCGAGGCACAACAGCCGCAACTTGAGCCAATCATTAAAGCGCTACTGAGAAGCTATGAAGGAATCTTTGACTATGTTACCAGTGTTTACGAAGGCTTGCTTGCAAACTTTGTTAAGGTAAGCAAGGAGCAGGTAACTATTTTACTTTCGAGACTTCACCAACACGGCATCATTCAATACAACCCTCCAACAGACAAGCCGCAGGTGTACCTGATTAAAAGCAGGATGTATGCAGATGATTTTAAAATTGACGGAAAGCAACTTGCACTGCGTAAAGCACAACATGAAAAAAGAACCCTGGCAATTGCACGTTATTTAGAAGACGATGGTAGCTGCCGTAGCCAATTGCTGGCAACCTATTTTAGCGCTTCGCATGAAAAGAAATGTGGTATATGTGACAATTGTATCAACCATGCCCAAAGAGATCTTAGCCCCACCGAGTTTGAGGCGTTATATAAAAAGATGGTTTTACTAACTCAACAGGGCACCGTAGAAATTACACAGTTGCTAAAATTATTAAAGCCGCACAGCAATACCCAGGTATGGAAAACGATCGACTATCTGGAAGGAGAAGAGTTAGTTGAAAGAGACAGTAAAGGTTTCATTAAGATTAATGCTAAAATGTAAAGTGCTCAAGGAAAGGTAAAGGCATAAAAAAAGGGACCAAGATAGAAATCTAGTCCCGCTTTAAAATCCAATATCCTATGAAAAACCGAAACGAAGATAATGTGGAAATTACTAG
>JAYTBG010000386.1:0-7295 GCA_043737055.1 Chitinophagaceae bacterium
AATCTATATGGTACGGGTTCTCAAGGTAACGCCGGCGGTGGCTCCAATGGTTCATGGGGAGGCAGATTTAAGCCGAATGATTCGGTTGCTGTTTGGGCTTCAATTGGTAATGCTTATCCTGAATTATATCCAACAGGCAAGGTTGCATACAAGGCTTACCCAAACAATGTTAGAGAGTTATTCACCACTGGTATGGTTAAAGAAAACTCTATCAACTTTAATACTGGTAATGAAAAAACAAGTTTTGCATTAACAGCTTCACAATTGGATCATAGCGGTTATGTAGCGAATAACACTTACAAAAGGACGAACATCAGTGCCGGTGGTTCAACAAAATTAGATATCGGCTTAAATGTTCGTGCAAACATGAGCTATACCCGCTCTAAGCAGGATGGTGGTTTATTTGGTGAAAACCAGGTGGGTTCCACTTCATCTCAATTCGGTCGTTCTATGTTCCTTGGCCGAAGCTGGGATGTGTTTGTGCCTTTTGAAGATAAAAATGGCAACAGCATATCTTGGGTAGGTACCCAAGCAGATCACCCATTTTGGGCTGCCAAGTATAACAAGTCTACCACCTTTGATGAGAGGATAGTGGCTGGTGTACATCTAGATTATGAGTTCAACAAGTGGGCTAGATTAGACTACAACTTAGGTAGCAATGTGGCGTTACTGGATAGGAAGGATATTCAGGAAGTGAGTTCAAGGGGTACACCCGGAAATATGCAGGTGGACAACTTTAGAAGTCAGGAATTGGAGTCTACATTATTGTTAGGGCTTACTCCTAACACAGGAAAAGACTTCTCAACCAAAATTACCTTAGGTACAAGTTTTAACCAACGGACGTCTAACAGGACCTATGCAGCTGGGGGAAGAACCGCTAATGCAGGAGGGTTCATTATCCGTGGAGTATATACTTTAAATAATTTTGACAGGCTTGACAGGGACATTTTCGATTTCTATCAAAGAAGAAGATTGTTAGGCGTCTTCGGAGATGTTACTTTCGGTTACAAAAATCTGGCTTTCGTGACTGTTACCGGAAGAAATGATATCTCGTCCACTCTTCCGAGTAATAACAGGAGCTATTTCTACCCTTCTATTTCCGGATCGTTCATATTCTCCGACGCCTTGAAACTACAAAGTAGTTTTCTTGACTATGGTAAATTGAGGGCTGGGTATGCAAAGGTTGGTAGAGACGCAGATCCATATAATATTTTTAACACATTCGCTCTCGGTAATACTTTTTTGGGTGTTCCAACAGGTTCTGTTAATTCTGTTACTAATGGTGGTGAAAAGTTGCAACCTGAGTTTACCACCGAATTGGAGTTAGGTACTCAGTTGAGTTTTTTCAAAAAAAGATTCGAATTGGATTTTACATGGTATGATAAAAAATCTACCAACATGATAGCTCCAATAGAAGTGCCCTCTTCTTCAGGGTTCGCTCAGTTCTTCACCAATTTTGGTGGAATCAGTAATAAGGGCGTGGAGATAGAAGCTACTGTTAGGCCAATCAGAACGAGAGATTTTTCTTGGGAAGTGAGAGGGGTATTTACAAGAAACAGGAATATCGTCACATCATTATCACCAGGCGTTCCTGGCATCGCATTAGGTGGGGGAACCACATCGGTGACAACTCGGTTAGAAGTGGGTAAACCTTTTGGGTTTCTTTATGGTACAAAATCTTTGAGGGACAGTGCAACAGGTGCTTTATTAATTGATCCTGCCACCGGAACCATGATTGTTAACTCCGAGCAAGGTCAGATCGGGGATCCTAACCCGGATTATAAGTTAGGTATTACAAATACCTTTAAGTACAAAAATCTTTTCCTGAGTGGGTTGTTCGACATGACAAAAGGTGGTGATATTTATTCGGTAACTATATCCTCTGAACTAGGCAGAGGTGTAACACGTGACACAGAAGACAGACAAACCGGTTGGGTTATTCCGGGTATTTACGGCAACGCTGTAACAGGTAAAGCCATAACAAACGGTGGTAAGACTATTCCAAATCAAACCAGGATTACTACTAATGATTTATACTTCTCTCCAAATGGCGGTAACACTTTTGCTATAAACACGGCTAGCGAATGGAACGTGTATGATGCTACCGTTTACAGACTAAGGGAATTAACACTTGGTTATGAGTTGCCAAAATCTGTTCTAGGAAAATCTCGTATATCGGGAGTTACATTTAGTATTACGGGTAGAAATTTATGGTACCTGGCTCCGGGCTTTCCCAAGCACACCAATTTCGATCCTGAAACAAGTAGCTTCGGTTCTTCTTCTGTGCAAGGTTTGGAGTTTTCTGCAGCCCCTACCACAAGAAGGATTGGTTTAAACCTGAATGTTACCTTTTAATAATACTGAACTCTTAAACGAAAATCATGTTACAAAATCTTAAACATATAGCGCCACTCGCCCTGATGCTGGTAATTGCCAGCTCTTGCAGCAAAAATGGATTTGACATTAACGTTGATCCAAATAATCCGGCTACTTTGCCAGTTCAGAATTTGTTACCTACAATTCAAAGACCCTTGGGAGATGTAAACTCCATTGGTGGTCTTGGCGGTGCTTTAGAAGTGTACGTTCACAGAATTACTGTTAGGGAAGAGCCAAATGGCTATGGTATTGATGGTGGTGGCGGTATCCCCGATCAAATGTGGGACCCGTACTACGTAACCTTAATGGCCAATGCTGATATAATTATTGAAAAGGCTACTGCGGAAAGCAACTTTAAATATGTTGGGATCTCAAAGATCATTAAAGCGTATGCATACAGCCAGTTGGTGGATGTTTTTGGGGATATTCCCTTTTCCCAGGCAACTAAGCTTCTCACCGGAATCAGGAGTCCAAAATTCGATGATGATGCAACTATCTATCCGGCTTTGTTTACGCTCATTGATGCTGGTATCGCCGATATGAATAATCCTGCTATTAACCGAAGAAACCCAGCCGCGGATGATGTGATATACAACGGCAATATTTCGAGGTGGATAAAGGCTGCCAATACGCTTAAATTAAAGCTGTATACACAAAGAAGAAAAATACCTAGTGTTGCAGCCGAAGTTGCAGCACTCTTAGCCAACCCGGCGACATTGATCTCTTCTACTGCTGAGAATTTCCAAATAAAATATACCTCTATTAATAAAAATCCGGGCTACTCTGATTACGCCGCTGCTCAAAGAACCCAGGACATCAGCCCTTGGTTTTACGAGATCTTAAAAGGCTACAACCAGAATATTTTCACCGGTATTCAAGATCCCAGAATCCCCTATTATTTTTATAATCAAATTAAGGTTGGTCAGTCAGGTGTTAATGACAACAATGATACTGAATACCGTGATGGGTCTTTTGTCTCTATTTATTTTGGGTCAAATGGGCCTGATGTTGGGAAAACTCAACAAAACACCATGACCCTACTTGGTCTATATCCTGTTGGTGGAAAGTTCGATGCCGGCCAAGGAGGTCCTATCTCGGTTGCATCTGCTTCAGGGGCTGCTCCTACACGGCTAATTACCTATGCCGACAGATTATTTTTGCAGGCGGAATTAATTAACACTGGCGTGATCACAGGCGATGCAAAAGCAGTGCTTACTGAAGCGATTACAGAATCCATTAAAATGGTGGATGCTGTGGTTACTCTTTCAGGATCTACTGGTGTTCCTGTTCTTACAGGAAGTGCGCCCGTCACTGCATACATTGCTGCTGTAATGGCTCAGTATGATGCTGGAAATGCAGCAAAGAAGCTGGAAATAATTATGACCCAAAAATGGATCTCCACCTTCGGTAGTGCCGTGGATTCCTACACTGACTACAGGAGGACGGGTTATCCTATTCTTTTCGATCCAAGCAATCCGGCCATGGCACCAGGCGGTATGGTTCAGCCACCCATTAATGGCAATCCGTTACGGGTTCCGCAACTTGCAGTTTCTGTGAGTGTAAATCGTGCATTTCCGCTTTCTTTACCATGGCCGTCTGACGAATTAACGTCTAATCCCAATGCTCCCGCCCAAAAACAACCAAGCACCTATAAGATATTCTGGATGCCCTAGTAGTAACAAATAATAAAAATTAATTATGAAAAAAATATTAACATACGGCCTTTTAGTAGCAATTACGTTATTTACTGCATGTCGCAAAGAAGACAATCCGAAGATTCCCGATCTTGCACGGGTGCCTGTTCCAAGTTTGAAAAAAGATCCCTCCGGCGCATCTGTAATCATTCCATCTACTATTTCAACTTTCGAAGGTAAAGTTATAGTGGATATGAAATTTCCTGATGATGTGAAACCAAAAAAAATGGACTTAGTCGTGATTAAGAACGGGAATAAGGCTAATGTCAAAGTTCTTAAGGCAGATATTACTACTTTCCCTACAGTGGTAACATTTACAGGTCCGCAGCTTGTAGCCCTGTTTGGAATAGTGGTGACTTGCGATTTTTTCGAAGTAGGAGTTAACGTAACCGCTCAGGATGGAAAGGTTTATGAAGCATATCCTGCGGTTGGATCGGCCTATGGTGCAGGCGTGGCAGGCCAGTACGGGGGTGTGACCACCACCTTAGTTTACAGCACAAAAGTTGAATTTGATCCATCGGTTTATACCGGAGCTTTTATTACAGTTTCGGATGAGTTTGAAGACTTTTTAGGTTATCAGCCGATGCTGATTCCTATTAGTCCTACACAGTTCTCCTTTATCTCTCCGGCAGTTACAAATCCATTGCCTATAATTGTAACAATAGATCCGGTTACGCTTGGAGCAACAATAGCTAATCAAAAAATTGGCGATGCCTTTACGTGGAACCTTACTTATACCAATCCTAAGGCGTCAGCACTAGCGAATAATCCGTTAAATAAAGTAAGCCCTTGTGAAAAAACATTGACCTTAATTTTAAATTACACGGTTGACCAAGGAAGCTTTGGAGCGTATAAATTAGTTCTGAAGAAGAAGTAATAGGAGTGTAAAAATATAGTAAAACGGCTATTTCATATCTTTATGAAGTAGCCGTTTTTTTTCCAGTGATTAAATTTATAAATATGAGTGATCAAGAAATTCCAAATCAACTTAACATAGAAATTTCCGAAGAAGTAGCAGAAGGGTCCTACGCAAACCTGGCTATCATTACCCACAGCCATGCTGAGTTTGTGGTGGACTTTGTAAACGTAATGCCGGGGGCACCAAAAAGTAAGGTAAAAAACAGAATTATTTTGACACCGTTTCATGCAAAGCGTTTTATGAAGGCGATGATGGAGAATGTACAAAAGTTTGAGGCCACCAATGGCACCATCCAGGATTTGGAGGCGGTAGAGTTGCCTTTTAATTTTGGTGGTCCAACAGCGCAGGCTTAAAAAACTTTGATTAGCATTGACGTTGTTCGGCTACAGCAATCCTTCATCTGCAAAGCTGAAATATCCTTCGTCGCTCACAATGATGTGATCAATCACCTTTATGTCAAGGTACATAGCTGCTTGCCTTATTTTTTGTGTCAGTTCTTCATCAGCCCTGCTCGGCTTCAAACTTCCAGAGGGATGATTGTGGCTAAGAACAATTGAGGTTGCGCCCGTTTCCAGGGCTTTCTTTAATATTATGCGTGGATCGGCCACTGTGCCTGTAAGCCCACCCGAACTCACGATTTCAAAATGTAAAATTTTGTTTGCCCTGTTTAGAAAAAGTACTGCAAATACCTCGTGAGGATGATCTTTTAATACAGTCTTCAGATAGTTAGCAATTTCTCCACTTGACCTTACCACATTTTTATTCAGAAAATCGCTGTTGGTTCTTCGCCGTCCTAGTTCCATTGCCGCTGCAATTGTAATAGCTTTTGCAACGCCGATACCCTTTACTTTTTGCAAATCGTTTAAGGTAAGCTTCCCCAATTCATCCAGGTTATTTTGACCAACCTGTAAAATATCTTTTGCAATTTGTAAAGCGGATTTTTCCTTGTTCCCATTGTTGATTAAAATGGCTAAAAGTTCAGAGTTACTCAAGGCAGTAGCGCCCTTAGCCTGCATTTTCTCTCTTGGCCGATCGTCGATTGGCCAGCTCTTAATTGAGTTAGATTCGTTTTTCGAAATTTCCATAAAATGAAATTTTATATCCCTGAACTAAACTGTATTTTCGCTCCTCCTTCAACCAACACTCTCTTCTATGATTTCGAACGTAAAAATATTTTCGGGAACAGGCTCCAAATATCTTGCAGAAAAAATTGCAAAAAAATTTGGAGAACCCCTTGGTAAAGTAAATATACAAACGTTTAGTGATGGCGAAATAGGTGTCGAATTCAAAGAAAGCATTCGTGGCAAGTCCGTTTTTTTAATACAAAGTACTTTTGCTCCTTCCGACAATCTTATGGAGCTTCTTCTTATGATCGACGCTGCTAAAAGAGCTTCGGCATACAAGGTGATTGCTGTAATGCCCTATTACGGTTATGCTCGTCAAGACAGGAAAGACAGGCCAAGAGTTGCAATTGGAAGCAAGCTTGTAGCAAATATGCTTACCGCCGCCGGGGCAGACAGGATCATAACAATGGACTTACATGCCCCACAAATTCAAGGTTATTTTGACATACCTGTAGATCATTTGGATTCTTCTGCGATTTTCATTCCCTACATCGAGAGCCTCCAGCTAGAAAATCTCACGTTTGCCGCTCCTGATGTTGGTAGTGCAAATCGCATAAGAGAAGTTGCCTCCTTTTTCGAATGCGAAATGGTTATCTGCGATAAGCACAGAAAAAGAGCCAACGAAATTGCCAGCATGGTTTTAATTGGGGATGTTACTGACAGGGATATTGTGTTGATTGATGACATTTGTGATACTGGTGGTACGCTCACAAAAAGCGCAGGTCTAATGATGGCAAAAGGGGCGAGGAGCGTCCGGGCTTTTTGTACACACCCTGTACTCAGTGGCAACGCCTACGAAAATATTCAGAAGAGTGTTTTAAATGAACTCGTTGTTTGCGACACAATTCCTGTGAAATCATTGTGTGACAAAATTAAGATTCTCTCAACCGACGAACTTTTTGCCGTTACAATAAGAAATGCATACGAAAATAAAAGCATCAATAGTCTTTTTATAAGGGGGAGAGCAAAACTGGGCAAGAGCGTTTAAGCGTTTTGCCTGGGTTCCCACTATGGCATCAGGCTTCAAAAACTCACCTGTAGTTTCGGAGAATCCCTTACCTTTGCGCCTCATAAAAAAATATTTAATAATGAAAACAATTACAATCGAAGGACAACTGAGGACCGAAAGCGGAAAAAAAGCCACCCGCCAACTTCGCTCTCAGCAACTTGTGCCAGCTGTAA
>JAYTBG010000387.1:0-7279 GCA_043737055.1 Chitinophagaceae bacterium
TAACGCCTGCAGCCTTTTAGTGGCCACAGCAATGCCAATGGAGTGATGCGGCTCTGCATGCTCACTTTTGTAAGCAGCAGATTTTTTTCTCCCTACGCCATTGTCTTCAATTACTACCTCTACCCAGCTAGCTTTTGCTTTAAAATTTACAGTAACCTTACCTGCTGCATCCAGGTGCATAATGCCGTGCAGCATGGCATTTTCTACAAAGGGTTGCACTATCATAGAAGGAATCTGTGTATCTATGGTTTGGATACTGTCGTCTACAATTATTGCGTAGCTAAGCTTGTCTCCAAATCTTAGCTGCTCCAACTCAAGGTAGAGTTTCAATAACTGCAGTTCCTTTTCAACCGTCACCATCCCCTTCTGGCTGTTATCAAGGATAGATCGTATTAGTTTTGAAAATTTACCCAGATATTTTTCAGCATTTGCCGGCTCGTTGGCAATTACAAATTTCTTAATAGAGTTCAACGCATTGAAGATAAAGTGAGGATTCATCTGGCTTCGCAAGGCGGCAAGTTGCACTTCTGCAAGTTGTTGATTAATGTCTGCCAGCTCCGCCTTTTGAAAGCGCAGACGCTGCTCTGCTTCTATCGATTTAATCTTGCTCGCCGCCAGCGTGGCAATGGTTGTAAGTGCCTGAAGGTGCTGTTGTGTAAAAAAATTCTTTTCGTAATGTTCGCTGTCTATTACACCTAATAATTGCTCGTTGTAAATAATGGGTACGCAAATTTCGCTTTGACGCTGCACATCATCTACACGGTATCGCTTATCCTTAGCTGTATCCGGAACTATTAATGGCAGGCCAGAAAGGGCCACCGTCCCTACAATTCCCTGGCCCGGCAATACTTCGAAATGGTTGCTCTCCAGCTCTTCAATTGAACCCTTCGGGCCATAACCTGCTTTTTGTACCAGGGCGGTTTTGTCTTCATTCCATAAATAAATGATACAATCTACAAAGCCGAGCTTGCTTATTAAATTCTTGGCTACATCCCACAACACATCATCCACGCTATTTTTATTCAAAAGAGAGGTGGTAAAAAAACTGCTGATCTGTTCTGCTTCAAATTGCATCTTATACTTCTCGGCAGTAATCTTTTGCAATTTAGTTTTACCTGCTTCGAGGCTTTTAATATTTTTTTCCTTCAATTTTAAAATGTAAAAAAAGCACAGAATTACCAGGGTAGATGTGAGTAGAATAAACCACCACGTTTTCCAGAAGGGCGAGTTAATGTGAAAAGGAATCGAAAGACCTGCTTTAACCTCGTTCCCATTCACGTCAATGGCTTTCAGGTTCAACGTATAGCTGCCGGGCTGCAAAGAATTGAACATTACTTCACTCTGATTGCCTGAATCGATCCAGGCGCTATCTAAACCAAGCAACTGATAATAATATCTCACCTTTTCAGGTTCGGCAAATTCCAGCAATCCAAAACGAACGTAGATCCTGTTTTGCCTGTAAGATAAATTTGACAACACTGTTGGTAAAGCCACAATAGAATTTCCATTTACCTGCAGTTCTTGCAACTGCAGTATTCTGTTTGCCTGCTTTTGTTTCAGAAATGCATCTGGATTTATATTGACAAGTTTGCCCCCAAACAGAAAATAAATATGGCCGTTTCTTGCTTCTAAACAGCTTCCGAAATAGTTACTGGTCTTATCAGGCGACTCCGGAAAAACATTGACGAAATAATTTTGATGAGGGTCATAGAGATTTACACCACCCATAGAACCCACCCACAATCTTTTTTTAGAATCTGCACAAAGGGAGATGCTGAAATCGTGGAGCAAACCATTTGAAGTTGTATATATTGAAGCAGACTGACTTTGCATACTGTATCTTACCAGTCCGTTTTGCGAAGTGATCCAGACATTGCCATTGCCATCGTCTGCCATATCTCTCACATTGGTATAAGAAAAGTTTTGAGCCCTCAATTTTTTAAAAATGAAAAAAGTATCCATTTCTAGAGAGTTCAAATTTCTTTTTACAATATCACCATCCCCAGTTAAAAGAAAAAGGTGCGTACTATCGTAGGAAACACAAGCCAGTTTTGCATAACCGCTACTTCTTATTTTTTCCAGGCTATCTGACCCATTATAGTAATAAATATTTCCATCGGTCTTTTTTACGTAAACAGCATTCTCTTTATATTTATACAGCCAGCTTACTGCGGAGGGAATGCGGGCAAGCATCTTATACATTTTGCCAGCCACAGCACCCGGCATTATACGGAGCGAAGAAAAATCTGCAGGCACCAATGTTTGATTGGCGCTTATGAAGAGTTTATTTTTTTCGCCGGTGTACACATGGCCCAGCCCTTTAAGTTTATCGGGCACAGAAAAATACTGGTTACTGTTGCTAAAAACATTGTATTTAAACAAGCCACCAGACCGAAAGGGCACATAAATATTCCCGCTTTCATCTTGCGAAATAATGTCCGCCGGGTAGTTAATACTTAAAAAATCTATCTTATCGCTTAAGTACTTTTGATTGACGGTACTATCATAATAATTAATGATAAATATCCCACTGTTGGTTGTTACCCACATCCGTTTAAGATAATCTTCGCATAAAGAATACACATAATCGGATTGTATCAAACTATTGGCACCCACATTTCTTATCCCCGTAAATAGAGATTTTTGCTGATTGAAGTGCAACAGTCCTCCATAGCGAAACCCTATCCAGATGTTGCCCTTATGATCTGCCGCTAAGGCGTAACAGCAGCGCCATGCGTTGGTGGGAAATTCGAATCTAAATGAATCTAGTTTTTCTGTAACCATATTGTATTTCATCAGCAATGTGTTGTTGAAAATAAAATACAGGTTATTGGAAGAGTCGGCACACAGCTCACTGTCAGCATCAAACTTATTCCCGTCTCTTAGATTGAATATCTTTTTATGTTTAGGATTATTATACTGGTGAAAAAACTGCTTACTCTTAAACTCGTAAAACATAACATATCCTGAAGCATACATCCAGATGCCGGTTTTCGTTTTTACAGACCCTTTGTAAAGAATATTATGATCGGGAATTCCATTGCCTGACTTTACATTTTCTTTCATTTGGCGGTACTTTCCCGATTGATAGTTTACTACAAACAATCCAGCCTCAGTCACCACCCACATATCATCTTTATCATCCTGGAAAATGGAAATGATGTAACCAATCTGGTCATCTGTATGATTGCTGTCTTTTAGGTCATAATGTTTGATAATTCCATTTTTAGGATCTAGTTTATCCAGGCCCCCTGTAGTGCCGGCCCAGATGAAGCCAAGCCGATCTTCAAATACGGCGTGCACCTCTTTGCTGCTTAGAGATGCAGCATCTTTACCCGATTTTTTGTAGACTTTTATGGCGGTTCCCTCATGCTTCAACAACCCATTATAACTCCCGAACCACATGTTATCCTGCTTTCCCCTAACCAAAACGGTTAATTGGTTGGTAGATAACCCCTGGCCGGTGGAGATATGGTAGCTTGTTTGGGCACTTGTTGGTTTAGTGCAAATACCCGTAAGTAGAAGAACGCAAATGAGGTAGCGACCCCTGCAGAAATGATAGTATATGTTTTGCCTTTTAATAAAGAAAAGATAGTGCTATTCAATATAATATAACTTTCGCCTGAGCTTTATGTAACACGCGGCGAAAATAAGGAGTGCGTGAACACGGTCAAATAGGAAATGCTGTAGTAGCCGGTATTGGTTTTTCGCTATTTAAATGCCTTTTTGTGGTGGCAGTCCCTGTTAACCAAGCCTCAGGATAGCCTTTATCGCTGTAAAATCTTATTTTGGTACTCAATTAGAAACTTCCTTTTTTAACTTTACAACAATGAAAAAAATAACTTTTGCTCTGCTGTTAATGATTACCGCCGCTGGGGTACATGCCCAAACTTCTAAAGAGTTGCATGAAACTGCCAGAACATTTATGCGCCAGGGGGATCATGCCAATGCTATACTCGTACTGAACCGGGCGCTCCTGCAGGAGCCACAAAATATGGCCCTTGGTAAAGACCTTGCCCTTAGTTACTATTTTCAAAGAGAAAATACCAAGGCTCTGGAAACCATCAATGCACTGCTGGACAAGGAAGATTCTGATGACCAGGCTTATCAGATTGCAGGAATGATTTACAAGCAGGCCGATGTAAAAAAAGATGCTGAAAAAATGTACCGCAAGGGTTTGAAAAAGTTTCCACAAAGCGGTCCTCTTTACAATGAACTAGGCGAGCTGCAATGGGAACAAAAAGATTTTGAAGCCATTCGCCAGTGGGAAAAGGGTATTGAGATGGATCCCTCTTATTCAAAAAATTACTACAACGCCGCCCGCTACTATTACATGAGTACAGATAAGGTGTGGGGTTTAATTTATGGAGAGATTTTTATCAATATGGAGCCGCTCAGTTCTAAAGCGCCGGAAATAAAACAATTGCTGCTGGACGGGTATAAAAAATTATTCAGCACAGCAACTTTGTCTACCGGTAAAGACAAAAATCTTTTTGTAAACAATTATCTTAAAAGTATGCAGGCACAATCTGGCCTGGCTGCTGCCGGCATCAATGCTGAAACGCTGAGTATGATACGGACCCGCTTTGTTTTGGATTGGTTTGAAAACAACGAGCCACTGCCATACAGGTTATTTGGCTACCAGCAGCAACTTTTAAAAGAAGGATTGTTTGAGGCTTACAACCAGTGGCTATTTCAAAGCTCGCAAAATCTTTCAGCCTACCAGGCATGGATAAACACCCACACAGAGGAGTACAATGCGTTTCTAACTTTTCAAAAGGGGCGGGTGTTTAAAGTGCCAACGAAGGAGTACTATCGTGAAAAATAAATTTTTAATGTTTAAACATTAATTATATTATTTACCTTAGCTTCGCAGTCTAAAACAAAAAACAATGAAAAAAATTACGCTTTTTATGTCTGCTGTAGTTGCGCTTGCAGCCTGCAACAATGCTAGTGACGCCGACAAGGCTACGACTACCGAAAAACAAGTTGTACAAAGTGCGGAAGGCACCAACTACGCTGTAGACTCTACAACAACTGTAACCTGGACGGGTGCAAAACCTACAGGCGCCCACGTAGGAACTTTCAAAGTAAGCGAAGGCTCACTGATTGTAAAAGACAATAACCTTGTAGGTGGCGGCTTTACTATTAATGTAAACTCATTGAACAATACAGACCTGGCTGGCGACGCAGAAAGCAAAGGGAAATTAGAAGGTCATTTGAAAAGTCCCGACTTTTTTGATGTTGCAAAATACCCTACTGCTAAATTTGAAATTACCTCTATAGAGCCATACGTAGCCGACAGCAGCGTTAAAACACTTACTGCCGGTGCTACTCATATTGTAAAAGGAAACCTGACTTTAAAAGACAGTACTAAAAACATTTCTTTTCCTGCAAATGTTGCCATCACTGCAAACGGTGCTACAGCCAATGCTGATTTTAATATTGATAGAACATTGTGGGGAATGAATTACAAAGGCCCGAACAACCCTCAAGACTGGGTTATCAATAAAGAAGTGAATATCAAACTTGCGTTGTCGGCCACGAAAAAATAATTGTTTTGTTTTGTTTATACATGCCATTCCTTTTCGGGATGGCTTTTTTTGTTACCTTAGAACCTGCCAATGTAATTTTCATGCCATCGCAATCCCCAGGCAGCCTTTGGCTTTTACCTAACCAAGCGCACTAATTATGAATGATCAATCAAGAATATTTGATTTCTTGTACCACCAGTTGCAGAAGTTTCCAAAAGCAGATATGCTCGCAGGTAAAGTGGATGGCAATTATGTCCCCATTTCTACCCAGCAAGTGGCAAATAAAGTAAACCTGCTGGCAGCCGCTTTATTAAAAATGGGACTTAGCGGAAATGACATGCAGGTAGAAAATCAGGATAAGATTGCCATCATCAGTAAAAACCGGCCGGAGTGGCTTATGTTAGATATGGCCTGCCAGCAGGCAGGGGTCATCTTGTGTCCCATTTATCCTACTACCAACATCAATGAACTTGAATATATTTTTAATGACGCAAGCATCAAATATGTTTTTGTTACAGGAGACGACATACTTGATAAAGTAAACAACATCAGGGATAGGGTACCTAGTCTGAAAAACATTTTTAGTTTCGATAAAATGGAGGGTGTTGACCATTGGGAAAGCCTCATGGTGCACATAGAACCTGAAGACGAGGCTAACCTACAAAAAGTAAAAGATACCATAGAAGCTAGCCATTGCGCCACTATCATTTATACTTCAGGCACTACGGGCAAACCCAAAGGGGTAATGCTAAGCCATCGCAACCTGGTAAGCAATGTTTTAAATTCTATCACCACTTTCCCGTTCCATGAAAATATCACTGCACGCTCTCTTAGTTTTTTACCGCTGAATCATATTTTCGAACGCATGGTTTCCTACATATACATCTGTAGTGGTATTTCTATTTACTATGCAGAAAGTATGGAAACCATAGGGGAGAATCTTAAAGAAGTGAAGCCCACTTTATTTACTACAGTGCCAAGGTTGTTAGAGAAAGTGTACGAACGCATTATGAGCAAGGGTAAAGAACTGACCGGGGTTAAGAAAAAACTATTCTACTGGGCAGTAGACCTTGGAACCCGGTATGACTGCCAGGATAAGGGTTCTGCCATATACCGGATGCAACTTGCTGTAGCCAACAAATTAATTTTTTCTAAGTGGCGGGAAGCCCTGGGCAATAATATAGAATGCATTATTACCGGCGGTGCGGCCTGCCAGGTGAGGCTCTTGCGAATTTTTAATGCTGCAAATGTGCCCATTTACGAAGGGTACGGCCCTACGGAAAATAGCCCTGTAATCAGCGTGAACTGTCGCTTTGAGGGAGGTATGAAAATAGGAACGGTTGGTAAAGTGATCCAGGGCCAGGAAGTAAGGCTGGAGCCAGATGGAGAGATCTGTGTAAAAGGACCCAGCGTAATGATGGGATATTACAAGCAGCCGGGCCTTACTGCCGAAACAGTCATAGATGGCTGGCTTTACACCGGAGACATTGGAGTTTTTGAAGACGGTAAATACTTGAAAATAACAGATAGAAAAAAAGAGCTTTTTAAAACCAGTGGCGGAAAATATGTGGCTCCACAACCCATTGAAAACAAAATGAAAGAGTCTTCTTTTGTGGAGCAGATTATTATAGTGGGAGCAGATCAAAAATTTGTAGGTGCACTCATTGTGCCTTCGCTCCCCAATTTAAAGGAGTGGATGAAGGCAAGTGGCATCGCATTTTCTACTGTTGAAAATGCTATTCAGC
>JAYTBG010000388.1:0-7259 GCA_043737055.1 Chitinophagaceae bacterium
AAACCGCTGGTAAGCTTCGCCGTTAGCAACAGAAAATCTTCCAGGGTGTTGTTGTTTGACGAGGAAAATCGTTTGTGCGGCTGGAAAAATCTGCAGACAGGCGAAGAGAAAATCTCCATTGATAAACCAAACCTTATTGAGAAAGCCTACAGTTGTGTGGTGATATATGAGCCTGCTATATTTGATCTTATTAAGCAACAGGGTAAGTTCTCTATCATGGATACTTACCTTGATCTGGCCGCCCATCACACTATTCTCGGCTACGATCATAGTGGCGATGATTTGGTAGATGTAGGCCGGCCGGAAAGCGTAATAGAAGCTGAAAAAATATTTTCCTGATGAACTAGTCCCGGCGTTGGACTACCAGGGAAAAACTGAATATTGATCGGACACACCCAATCCCAGGGCTTCAATAGTTTGTAGGCTTTTGATAACACTTTCCTCATTTATTCCTTCGATTTTATGGTTAGTTGCCTTAGTTCTCAGCAGGCGCATCAAACGACTCAGTCTTTTCTTCTTTCGGTTTTATTCCAAAATTATACCTTATCGTCAGCCCAATTCTCCTGGTATCGTTTAGCCGACTGCCGATGGCATTTATCCCTGCCTGCTGAATATTAAATTTGTATTGATTGGTTCGCAAAATGTCGTTGCCGGAAAGAATGATGTTCATCTTTTTGTTTAAAACGGCTTTGTTGAAAGAAAGGTTTAGCTGGCCAAAAGTTTTTAACTCATAAAAATTTTGCAAGCCTTTTAATCGCATAAACCCGTTTAAAGAAATATTAAATGTAGGACCAGGTTTGTAATTCTGATACATAAAAAAAGTCCAGCTTCCTCTTGTGTAATTTAAAGGGCTGCCCTGGTAAAATCCGGTGTAGTGGCTTAGATTATGCTGTGCACCCAGGTAACCAAAATATTTTTTCCCCGGAGGGATACCGCCTACAAAACGCAGGTATAGTTCCTTGTTTCGCCCGAGGTTATCAAATGTGCGGTAAACTATTTTTGTAGAGTCATCCTGGTAAGTAACGCTGGTAAAAATATCTTTAATATCATTTAACCCGATGGAGAAAATGGGATAATCATCTGCCATCACATTAAACTCGTAGTTACGGGTAAACTGCGGCCGCAAAGATGGATTGCCTACCTCGAATAAATATTGATCTACGTATTTTGGATAGGGGTTCAACGCTTCGTAATAAGGCCTTGTAATACTGCGGCGGTAGATTAGGTTTCCCATCAACTTAAACCCAAAGACTTTTGCAATGGCTTGCCTGAGGTAGAGATAAGGAAAAAGATCCGTGCGTTTTATACTCAGCGAAGTGTCTTGTGGAAAATATTGGTTGCCACTGATATCTGTATTTTCTAAACGCAAGCCCGGCTTAATGGTAAGGCTGCCAAAGGTTTTCGCTATTTGCGCATAGGCAGAACTTATTTGCTCTCTGTAGCGAAATTTATTGCTCTGAAAACTGTCGAGTTTGGAACCACCGCCATTGTCATTAAAATAAATAGCGCTGTTGCTGCTCTTGCTGTAATTAAATCTGCCGCCTGCTTCCAGGGTATATTTTTTTGGCAACTTCAGCGTAAGATCTGATTCTATAGAAAAAATATTTTTCTTGCTGATAATCTCTCCTTTTCCTAATAAAAATGACGCTACAGGCATAATGAAACGATTGTTGTAAAGCTGAATATTTTTATTGTCAAAAAAATCATAGTCTGCTTCAATCTCCAGTTTACTTCCTACGGTATCTATTTTATAATTGGCATACCAATCGTTGCTAAAAAAATATGAAGTACCCGTATTGTTTATAAGAGATTTATTCTTTTCTGGCGGAGATTGACCGGGCAGGTAGTTAATGTCGATGTCATTTTGTGCATTACTCTTACTGTTATTCACACCTGCACGAAAATCGAATCCCGCAGTCCATTTCTTACTAAGCTCAGCATCTAAGCCCCCACCCAGGTAATGGTTGATAGCAGGATATTGTGTGTAAGAGTTTTGCGTTACCACCGAGCTGTCTGTTGAGATAAACCGGTTACTTTTTATTTGCTCAAAATTATTGCGATCTGTATACTGGTAAGAAAGGGTGGTATTAATTTTATTGAGGCCCCGGTTAAGGTTAATGCCTGCCGTGCCTGTGTTAAGCCTTCCCTGGAAAAAGCCTGCATTCACACTACCACTTGTGCCTAGTTTAACTCCTTTTTTAAGCACAATGTTTATAATGCCACCACTGCTGTTCGCATCGTATTTGGCCGAAGGCGTACGTAGAATTTCTATTTTAGTTACGCTGCTGGCAGGCAGACTTTTGAGTAAAGAAGCAATGTCTGCGGCATTTAGTTTTACCTCCCGCCCGTTTATCTGGATCGTGGCTGCAGTGCTACTGTTAAGGTATACACTTCCATCCTGGTCTACTACAGCACCCGGTGTTTTTTCTAATACCTCGTAAGCGTTGGAGCTGCTATTAGCCAATACCTCAGCATCAACAATTGTTTTATCGTCCTCCTGTTTTATTAAAGGTTTTCGGGCCACAACAGTCACGTTGCCTAAGTCATTTGTTTTGGGTTGCCATACAAGCACGAGGGTTATGGCACTGTCTAAAACCACGAACGGCTCTTCTATGGTTTGCATGCCGGAGGCAGTTAGTTTTACGAAATACTTTACCCTTAGCTGTACATCAAAAAACTGGGTCTCCCGTATGGTTTTTGTACTCACTATGCTGCTATCAGGGAGCTTGTATAAAACAATGGTGCCTGTAGGAAGCACTTCTTTTGCTGGATTGTTTATGCTGATATTCACCCTCTTACTTTGAGAAAAAACAGCAGTGCTCGCACACAAAGCAACTATCAGCAGGAAATATTTTGTTTTCAAAGTTTCACGATTCTGTAATTAAGTAAAAAAGGCATCATCACGATGCCTTAAATGTTATCCGACGATCTTTCCGGTAAAATTATTCCTTCTTCTCAAACAAGTCTTTCTTATCTACCACTTTTACCATGGTGCCGTTCTTGAGTGTTTTGCTCACCACATCGTAGGGCCCTGTAATAACCTCCTGGTCTTTTCTAAGTCCGCCGGTTATTTCTATATGATTAAGATCTTGTATTCCGGTAGCTACTTTTACCAGGCGCACTTTATTGGCAGAATCCTTTACAAAAACCACCACATCAAGGTCGTCTATGTTGTTACTGTTCTCAGCAGTAGAAGCGCTCACATCGTCGGTACTTTTTTTAGCCCCTTTTACATTCAGTGTATCTCCTTTTTCACGGGTTGTTACTGCGTTGATAGGAACGCTCAACACATTTATTTGGCGGCGGGTCTGTATATCTACGTTGGCACTCATACCCGGCCTGAAGGGGAAACTTCCTTTGCCTAAAAGATCGGTATAGCTTTCTGGCAGCAGGCGCACAAAAACTTTGTACTGGGTTACGTCGTTGCTGGCACTGGCGAGGCTGCTTGCACCGGCAGCACCGTTATTACTACTGGCTATTTGCGTAACCAGGCCCTTAAATTTACGGCCGCTGTAGGCATCAATATCTATAAGAGCACTGTCGCCTAATTTCACTTTGGGAATATCGTTCTCTCCAACATCTACCCTTATTTCTATTTTAGCCATGTCTGCAATGCGCAGCATTTCGGTACCTACATTAAAACTATTACCTGCAACTTTCTCTCCCTTTTTTACACTCAACAAACTTACTACGCCATCCATAGGAGCAACGATAGCTGTACGACCTAAATCTGTGTTTGCCTTGGCAAGGTTTTGACGGGCGCTTTGCACACTGGCTTGTCCGCCCCGAATGCCTTGTTGCGCTGCATTGTAATTGGCCCTCGATGTTTTGAAGTTGGCATCGGCTATATTAAATTCGCTCAAACTGATCACCTTGTCGTCAAACAATCTTTTTTGCATATCATAGGTGCGTTGAGCCTGTTCCATCTGCGCTTTCAATGCATCTAAGGCTGCCCGGGAATTTTCTACCTGTGCCTGGCTTTGGGCCACACCACTGGCAGCCTGGTTGCGTTGAATGTTATACACATCTGCGTATATGCGTGCCAGTAACTGACCTTTTTTTACCGTGTCTCCTTCCTGCACGGTGAGCTCCGTAATCTCACCACTGATATCCGGGCTTATTTTCACTTCCACCTCAGGGTATATTTTTCCGCTAGCGTTCACCACCTCAATAATGGTGCGCACTGTTACTTTTTCTGCGGTTACTTTAGTCCCTTCTGCTTTACCGAATACTCCCATTTTAGAAAGTACTACCAGCAATACCAGCAGTAACCCCGTACTGATTAATACCCATTTTGTTGTTTTGCTCATATGTTAGTCCTGTTTAGTGGCCCACTTTCAAGACTTCACTTTAAGAAAAGAGGCCTGGCCAATGTTTGTGATTTATAAGTGTGCGATTTATTCTATTAATTTCGGCCTACTAGTGTAATTTTTTTAAAACCAGCATCAGCTTTTCATGGCGTCATCCTTGTGTCACTCACTTGTACCAAATACCTATTATCATCTTTTATCTAAGCGTAATATTCTTCCGCCTTTCACTCTCCAGCCTCCGCCCTAAGCCTTCCGCCCTCCGCCTTTAACATTCGCCTTTCACCTCCAGCCTCCGCCTTCCACGTTTCACCATCTGTCTTCCGCCCGCTCACAACTTCAATCCCTGCCCTCTGTAAAATTCCAACACCTTCATTTTGAATACATAGTCAAACTGGTTGATGGTATATTCTAATTTAGCCCTCAGCAAATTGTTTTGCGTAGTTATCAGGTCGAAAGTAGTGAGCATTCCTACACCAAATCTTTTATTGGCGAATGTAAACGTTTGCTCAGAGGATGCTACGGATTTTGCTGAGGCATTAAATTTTTCCAGTGCTATTATGGCGGCATTGTACGCCTGGTAAATATCCTGTTTCAGTTTTTGGTCGTCTTGTTGCTTCTGTAGCTCCAGGCTGTTGATGTTGAGTTTGCTTCTTTCGTAATTGGTTCGCAGATTCCCTCCGTTGAATATAGGAACCGACACTGCCAGGCCAATACTTTGGTTCAGATTGTCAGAAAACTGCGTAGAAAATGCAGTGGGCTTTACAAATCCAATTGTGTTTCCCCTGGCAAAGTCGGGGGTTTTAACATCGTACAAAGTATTGTTGATATCTACCGTTAACCCAGTAGGAGTAAAAGTGCCTGTAGGTGTCCTGGCATAAATGGGTCTTTTAGAAAAAGCGAGGTAGTTGGTTCCCACGCCACCAAAAGCTGAAAAGCTCGGATACATAGCACCCCTGGCGGCAGCCTTGTTTTTCTCAGCGGCCTTCAATCGAAAAGCATTGAACTGCTGTTGGGGCTGGTTGGTGAGTGCCAGTGTATATACATCTTCAGGCAGCAGCTCTGCAATTGGCTCTACAGGGATAGATTCTACCGGTGGCGTATCCACCATAAACTCTGCGGCAGCGTCAATATTCATAAAAGCTTTCAGCGCTAAAACGGATTGGGTAACATTTCCTTTGGCTGTAATATAATTTACACTGTCCAGTGCAAGCTGGGCTTCTAGTTGCACGGCATTTAATTCTGGCAAAGTGCCGGCACTTACTTGTTTACGGGTAGTTCTCAATTGCTCGGTAGTTTGTGCTACCTGTAGCAAAGTAATTTTTTGCTGTTCTATGGCAAGCAATATCTGCAGGTAAGCATTGGCAGCACTAAGGGCGATGTCATTTTTTACTTTTCCAACATTGGCTATTGCAGCTTTCAACTCCCATTCATTGGCGAGGATAGTATTACGCTTGCTGTAAAAATTGAAGACATCGGCGCTTGTTTGAAGCTGCACGCCTGAGGTAAGAAACGTTTGGTTGATCCTGGCAAACGTCACCGGATCCTGGTTGTTACCATTGTTTACGCTGGAGTTACCGTTAAATGTAAGATTGGGATACTGGGATAGTCGGCTTTGTTTATAAGTAAGTCCTGTCAGTCTTGCCTGCACTTCGCTTTGCCTTACACCAATATTATTAGCCATGGCATATTCTACAATGGTTTTCAGATTCCATTTTTGTTGAGCATTGGCAGTATATTGAGAGAAAAAGGACAGCCCGGTTAGTAAAATGATAAAGCGCATTTGTCAAAAATATTATTTGTAAAGTTATGGGGCAGTGCTAATATTATGAGCGGCTTATTCCGCTGATTTACCTGCAGGTACAGCCATGGCAGCAAAACCTCTTTCCAAATCTTTTATAATATAGGCCGCATCCTCGCACCCTACATAAAGCCTAAGCATCCGATGTTCCCTATGCACTGCATTAAACTGCTCCCTTTTTAACCCAGAACAGCGGGGGATGATAAGGCTTTCGTGGCCGCCCCAGCTCACGGCCATAAGGATGTGTTTCAAACCATCGCAAAATTGTTCTATTTGAAATACATCATCTGCTTTTACTATAAATGTGAGAAGGCCGCAGGCACCCTGCATTTGTTGTTTGGCCAACTCATATTGCACAAAATCCTCATCAAAAGGAAAAATTACTTCCTCTACCTGTGCGTTACTTTTCAAAAAGGCTAATACCTCAGTGGTAGTTTTACTTATTTGTTGCAGGCGCATGGGCAACGTACGCAACCCACGAATGAGCAGCCAGGCATCAAACGGGGAGATACCGCTGCCGATATTCATGTATTCGCTGTTAAATATCCTGGTGATCATAGCGGAGCTTCCGCTGAGTACACCGGCAACAACATCGCTATGGCCTCCTATGTATTTGGTGCCCGATTGAAGGCTGAGGTCAATGCCCATTTCAATAGGCCGCTGGTAAAGCGGGGTGCAGTAGCTGTTGTCGCAAATAGTGATGATCCCTTCGGCCCTGGCTAGTTCAGCCACTGCTTGTAAATCTTGCAGCGCATAGTCCCAGCTGTTAGGTGTTTCCAGGTAGATAAGCGTGGTATTCGGCAGGATGGCTCTCTCAAAATTTTCTATGTTGGTTCCATCTATATAAGTAGTGGTTACCCCGAACCGTGGCAAAATTTCATTGAACATCTTTTGTGCCCATGTATACGGCTTGCGCACGCTTACGATGTGATCGCCGGCTTTTACATTAGCTAATACAGCCGCAAAGATTGCAGCTGCCCCACTATTAAAAACAAGGCAATCTTCAGCGCCATCCAGCGCTGCCAGCTTCTTTCTTAAAATATCTACGGTAGGGTTTAGCCCGCGGCTGTACAGGTAAGTACTGTATTCATCAGCAAAAGCGCTGCGCAGTTCGTCTACGGTAGCAAAAGAAAAATTGCTGCTTTGTATAA
>JAYTBG010000389.1:0-2950 GCA_043737055.1 Chitinophagaceae bacterium
AATCAGCGACTGAACATTTTTCTTATAAAGATGCCCTAACAGTTGCCCGATGAGATCTCCTTGTTCGTCTGCTTTAAAATAATGTACCGGGCCCTCTTGCCCTTCTTTTAAATAATTTACAATTATTGTTGGTTGCTCATCTGTCAACAACTTGGTATTGGAAAGCAATTTCAGGTGCTTGTCTATTACTATTCTCAATGGATTGCGGCCCTTCCAATAACGGGTGCTAAGAGCCGGGTTGTCGTACAAGGCAGTGTTGGTGCCTACCATGATCGCCGCTTCTTCGGCCCTCATTTTATGGGTAAATATGTTGCTGTATTTATTGCTGATGGCGAGGCTCTCAAAACCCGGCTTTGCCAAAAAACCATCCTGTGTTTGCGCCCATTTCAAAAAGATAAAGGGCCTTTTCTGCTGCTGGAAATGAAAGAAACGCTTGTTTAATTCAATTGCTTTTTCCTCCAAGATGCCTTCTATAACCTCCACACCTGCATCCATCAGTTTCAAAATGCCGAGGCCATTAACTTTCGTGAAAGGATCCCGGCAGGCAATCACTACTTTTTGTACGCCCATTTTTATAACCAGGTCGGCACATGGCGGCGTTTTACCAAAATGGCTACAGGGTTCCAGCGAAACATATAAAGTGCTTTCGGAAATAACTTGTTGCATAGATGGTAACACACTGTCGAAACAATTTACCTCGGCATGTGCGGCACCAAACTGCTGATGATAACCCTCACCAATAATTTCGTCCTGGAAAACCAACACTGCTCCAACCATTGGATTAGGTGCTACGTTGCCGGCACCCAGCCTGGCCAATTGCAGGCAGCGGCTCATATACAATTCGTGTGTTGTCAAGTGCGCAAAAATAAGCATCCAAAAATTAAACTAAGTTTGCCCCTATGTTTTTAAAGGATTGTCATCGCTTTTTCCTGGAAGAAATGAAGCTTGTGTACGAAGCTGCAGAAGCTGCGGCAATTACTACACTGGTGTTTGAAGACCTGGCAGGCATTCCTAAAAAAACAATTATAACTCATCCCAACCAAACGGTTGACGCAGCCACCAAGCTACAGTTGGACACAGCCTTGCAACGCTTAAAAAAGTTGGAACCTGTTCAATATGTAATTGGGTATACTTTGTTTTGCAATCTTAGATTCAAGGTTTCCGGAGCGGTGTTAATACCAAGACCGGAAACCGAAAAGCTCGTTCACGAAGTGATCGGGTATGTTAATGAACATTCATCCAGAACACTCCTGGACGTTGGTACCGGGAGTGGCTGTATACCCATTTCAATTAAAACGAGCTGTCCGGATTTAAAAGTTACGGCTGTTGATGTAAGCTACGAAGCAATCAATATTGCAAAGGAAAATAATGCAGCCCACGCAACAAAAGTGCAGCTATTTAAAAATAATTTTCTTGACGAAACCGGTTGGAACACACTGCCCACATTCGACGTAATTGTAAGCAATCCCCCGTACATACCCGCATCAGAAATAGCTTCTATGCATAAGAATGTGACTGACTTTGAGCCACACCTTGCCTTGTTTGTACCGGATGCTAATAGGTTTATTTTTTACGAAAAGATAGCAGCTTTTGGCTTGAAACACTTATCAGGCGACGGATGCATTTTTGTGGAAACCCATGAAGACTATGCCAATGAAGTGGCAGATATCTTTAATAGCCTGGGCTACAAAACAAAGATCCTAAAAGATTTTTTTGAAAAGGACCGGATGGTCATTGCTACTCGGTACCAGTAACAGTTGCGGAGGTAGTTGCCCCCAGTTTGCGGGCAATTTTCATGACGTTTACTATTTCGCCCCACTGTGCAACAGAATCAGCATTGATCACCACTGCAGGCTTAATGCTATCTCCCTCATTAATGTATTTGCGTAACACAGATTCCAAAGAGTCATGCGCAATTAAAGTAGAACCTATATAAAGATTTTTGTCTTTATCCACACTCACCATCACCGTTTGCTTTTGCTTAGTATCGCTCTTTGCCCGGGGCACGCTCATTTTAATTACGTTAGGGTTGGCAAGCGTCGAGATCATTAAAAAGAACATCAAAAGGATAAACAATATATCATTCAATGGACCAGTGTCCACCTCAGAATGTTCATCTCGTAATTTATTTTTTCTTAAACTCATTTCTGAAGAGGTTTAAACGTTCAACGTTCAAGGTTTACATTGAACTCGGGGTTGCTTTATAAATCAGCCAGCCGCTAAAATCTGATATCAAAAATCAGCAATCTGCCTCACCTCGTCGGTTCCTGCAAAATATCTATAAACTCACTGCTTGCTGCTTCCATGCGGTTAGCATTGCGGTTGATTTGTGTATCAAGAAAACTATACCCCAGGTAAGCAAGCATACCTATGATGAGGCCTGTAGCAGAAGTGATTAGTTTGATGTACATCGCATCTGCAATCTGGCTGATAGATGGATTGCCAATAGTGGCAAATTCTTTAAGCAACAGCACCAAGCCCACGATGGTACCAACGAAACCAAACAAAGGTGCAATGCGGGCAATTACAGAAAGGATGGTAAGATTCTTTTCCATTTTATACATCTCTAACTTACCTACATTACTCATACTATTTTCAATAGCATCAATGGGTTTTCCTACCCGTTGCAAACCCTTATCAATCATTCGTGCTACGGGGTTACTGGTGTTTTTTGCCAGGCTTCGGGCAGCAGCTATATTACCATTCACCACGTGATCTTTTATGATGTTCATAAAATTATCGTCTACCTGGCTGGCTTTTTTGATGACAAGGTATCGTTCTATAAAAAAGTAAACTGCCAGTGCGAAAAGAATTCCAAGTGGGATCATTAAGGGACCACCCTTAGAAAGTAAACTCCAAATAGATTCGGTTTTGGCTGCTGCGGTAGCTGCTGCAGCGGTGCTATCCGCCTGTAAAAAAATATCGAACATATATTGATGTGATTGCCGGT
>JAYTBG010000390.1:0-7241 GCA_043737055.1 Chitinophagaceae bacterium
ATTCAATCTGTAGCCGCAACCGACAGTGCAGAATATGCGAATATAATAGCGCAGGTAGATAGCATGGATGCTCCGACGTTTAAAGAGATAAGCAGGGCGCTGAATGATGGCAGGTCTATGAGCAAAAAAGAATTCATGAACAAGGTGGATAGTCTTCACAAAGGCCCTGAAGGATATTATGCTCCCGAACCAATGGGTGTTTTAAAGGCAATGGACAGCACGAGGTATAAACATTTAAGCGATGTAATTCACGACATGGATAGCAGCATATTTGCCAGCTTTACCAAGGTTGTAAACAGTGGCCGTGGCATGAGTAGAAAGACTTTTGATAATTACATGGACAGTGCGAGAACAAGGTCTTCAACCATCTATGGAAAAAAGTATAAAAATAGGGCCGAGTACGACTCTATTCAAACAGTGGCCGTGAAAAAGGATGGCTGGCTCAAAAAATCTATTGTATACAAGACATTTGAAATAGGAGAAAAAGTAAACAAGAGTGATGGTAAGGTTATGAGCAGCATTTTTAATATCGTGCTTCACTATTTTCCGCAGATGCTGTTTTTTTCCTTGCCACTATTTGCTTTGTTTCTAAAGCTCATTTATTTCAGGCGCAAAGATTTTTACCTTGTTAGTCATGGTATATTCGCTGTACAGCTCTATATCTTCTATTTCATTGGCCTGCTGGCAATCATCTTACTTAATGAGCTTGGTGACTTTATGCACTGGGACTGGCCCGATGCCATCATTTTAATTATTAGCTTGCTAATGTTTTTCTATGAGTATAAGGCAATGCGCAACTATTACGGGCAGCGTAGGGCTAAAACGTTCTTTAAATTTATACTTGCAGCTATGGGGCGCTTATTTATAATAGTTATGTTGTTTACCTTTTTCTTACTGTTTTCGTTTTTAAAAATTTAATGTTATGAATGCTGCAGCAATAGAATTTATGCGCCTTGTTACGATTATGGATGAGCTGAGAGACAAATGTCCCTGGGATAAAAAGCAGACCATAGAAACGCTGCGCCACCTCACCATTGAGGAAACTTATGAACTGGCCGATGCTATTACAGATAATGATTGGAAGGGAATTAAAGAAGAACTTGGCGACCTGTTGTTACACATTGTTTTTTATGCAAAACTTGGAGCAGAGAAAGAGGAGTTTACACTAGAGGAGGTGATAGATGGAGTTTGTGAAAAACTAATTGTACGGCATCCACATATTTATGGGAACGTAAAGGTTGAAAACGATGAGGAAGTAAAACAGAATTGGGAAAAAATAAAACTCCAGGAGGGTAAAAAATCGATATTAGGTGGCGTTCCCCGTTCCTTACCTGCTGTGGTAAAGGCTATTAGAATACAAGAAAAATCAAAAACAGTGGGTTTTGAATGGGAAGACAAGGCACAGGTTTGGGAGAAGGTGAAAGAAGAATTGCTGGAGTTGGAAGAGGCAGTTGCTTCCGGAGATTCGGACAAGATGGAAGATGAAATGGGTGACGTACTTTTTTCCTTGGTGAACTTTGCAAGGTTTTTGCAGGTAGATGCTGAAAATGCATTGGAACGCACCAACAAAAAGTTTATGGCCCGTTTCAATGGTATGGAGGCAGTTGCACAACAGCAGGGCAAACAGCTACACGATATGACCCTCGAAGAATTGGATGTACTTTGGAATCAAATGAAGGAACACCGTAAATAAAACTCAACATTTTTGTTTAATCATATTTCCATTCCCCCTTTTTTAAAAAAGAATATTTACCTCCTTGTTGGGGCCGCATGGTTAGTCACCCTGTCTTTTCTCATTAACAATTACTCGTCTTCTTTTTCGTCTCTTAACTCCGTTAAAAAAGACATGAACAGTTATGTTCAAAACGCTGAGACGGATTTTATAAGAGTTGTGCAGGACACTATTTACAGACCATTGTATGCAGGAAGAGCAGTAAGCGAAGAGCAGTCTCTACTTACAACACTTGGCTACTACGTTTTTTTTTACAAATCTGAGAGCAACGGAAATTTCGCTTTACGTTATTGGAATACACAAACCGTATTGCCAGACTCAGGTATTTTGCAATCCAAGCTTAAGGCAGGATTTGCACAGTTGGCTAATGGCTTCTATGTGTGGAACAAAGTGGAGAGTGCGGGCACCATTGCCATATGCCTTGTGCCGGTGAAGTGGAACTACATTGTAACCAATGATTACCTTAAAAACAGCTTTGTCAACAGTCCTCGCTTAGGAGATCGGTATGATATATTTCCCGGCGTAGGCCTGAATGGAACTATTAAATCTGTTTACGGCGTTCCGCTATTTTACCTGGTAGAAAAAAATGTGGTAGCAAATTCGCAGGATAATATGGTGTCGGTTAGCTTGCGCATCATAGCCATACTAATGCTGTTGCTTTTTGTGCACCTTTGCGCTGCTTACCTTGCCGAAACTAAAAGCTTTGTGTATGGTTTGTTGTTTTTAGCAGGTGCAGTATTGTTTCTTCGTACTATTAGTTATTTGTTTCCACTCCACTTAAATCTGCGCCAGCTAGAACTGTTTGATCCGACAATCTATGGCTCTGGCTTTGTACTGCGTTCCCTGGGCGATTTACTGATCAATACCCTGCTGATTGTTTGGGTCATTATGTTTATCCGCCATCAGCTGGCAACTGGCCATACCTTAGGGCAAACACCCGGCAATCGAAAATGGTGGTTGCTTGGAGGCGGCTGTCTTGCAATGCTTATTGCAACATTTACTGGTGTAAATATAGTGCGCTCATTGGTGTCGGATTCCCAGATATCTTTTGATGTAATTAATTTTTTCTCCCTGAACATTTATAGCCTCATTGGGTTTGTAATCTTGTGCTGCATAGCTGTAGGGTATTATTTTCTTTGCAAGCTGGTGCTTCATGTTGTGAAGCCTTTTTTTAACCCTGAGTTTGCAGAGCTTTATTTATGTACGACTGTTCTTGGCTTAATACTCTTAACATTTAATATTGGAAACCTTGAGCGTGGGATAGAGTTGTATGCCCTTGCCTGGTTGTTGCTAACGTTATTCCTTTTAAACAGTCATTATGTCAATCGGATCGCTACCCGCATCGTGAGTTCCAAACTCATCTTCTGGATATTTTTCTTTTCCATTTCTATGACTGTGCTTATGGTGGTAGAGAATAACCAGAAGGAGTTGCGCAACCGGACTCAATATGCAGAAGTGTTGGCCACCAAAACGGACCCTGCAAGCCAGTCCATGCTCAATTCGATGCTAACCGACTTTCGGCTTGATTTTTTTTCTCAGAATTTTGACAGGCTCAAGGGCTCGTATGCAAACAAGTTTTTAAAAGATAGCCTCATCAATAATAATTTTTCTGGCTATACCAACCGTTACGACACCCGAATTTATAGTTTCGACGCACAGGAAAATGCCTTATTCAACGATGACAATGCCAGCTACAATCAACTCAACAGCATTCTAAATACCCAGGCCAAGGCAACTGCTGTTAAAGGACTTTTTTATTACGATGAATCGTATGATCGTTTCAATTATATAAGTAAAAAAGTGATCAACGATTTCTCAGGTAATTTTTTAGGTACCATTTTCATCTTGGTATCGCCGAAAACACTCAAAAATGATATGTTGTATCCTGAGCTTTTTAGCAAAGGAAGTAATACCGCCATTGAAAATTCTTCAACCTATGCATTTGCTATTTACATAAAAGGGAAAATTGTAAGCAGTCACAACGATTACCCGTTTGCAACGAGCCTGCCGCCACTTAGGTTTGAGGGCCAGCAATACCTCAGGAAAAATAAAGGAGGCTATGACGAACTCTGGTACCAGGCGGGGCCCGACAAGTTTATCGTGATAGCCAAAGAAAGTGGTACCGCCCTGGAGTCTATCACATTGTTCTCCTATTTCTTCTGTGCTTTCCTGTTTTTAACAGCCGTGTTTTGGGTGCTCACCGTATTCGTCCGGTCCCGGCTTGACCCTGAAAAGTTTAGAAGCTATTGGCAATGGAGTATTCGCAACCAGATACAGGGCATCATCATTATTATCAGTGCACTTTCATTTGTTGTTATCGGCGTTGCTACAATTCTGTTTTTTATAAGCCGGTATCAAAGCAATAACCAGGAAAAACTCAGCCGTGCAATACAGATTATGAAGACCCAGGTAGGAGCGTCGTTATCCGTAGGCTGGCAGTTAACAGATTCTATGTTAATGCCAGACCGGGCGGCCGCCTTCGGTATCGAAAAAGATATAACAAGTATTGCAGAAATACATGGCGTAGATATCAATTTATATGACTTAGATGGAAACCTGAAGTTCGCTTCTTTGCCGCTGCCTTACACAAAAGGAATTGTAAGCACTAAAATGAACCCGGTAGCTTTTCATCACATGAGCAAACAAAAAGAAATTCAATTTTTTCAGCAGGAGAGCATAGGAAATCTGGTATATGCCAGCAGCTACGTTCCGGTGTTTGATGCCGCCGGCAATGCCGCTGCATACATCAACATCCCATATTTTACTTCAGAAAGTAAACTGCAACAAGAGATCGCTAATTTTCTCGTCACCATCATTAACCTCAACGCATTTATATTTTTAATGGCAGGCATCGTCGCCCTTTTTATCACCAACAGAATTACCGGATCATTCGCCTTAATAAGTGAAAAAATGAAAAGGATAAACCTTGGTAAAATTAATGAGGCAATACAATGGAATAGAAAAGATGAAATAGGCAGCCTGGTGAAGGAATACAACAAAATGCTGGCAAAGCTGGATGAGAGTGCAGCAGCCCTTGCCAAAACGGAAAGGGAAGGTGCATGGCGGGAAATGGCCAAGCAGGTAGCGCACGAAATTAAAAATCCGCTCACACCCATGAAGCTCAGTATGCAATTTTTGCAACGATCAATTGAGACAAATGCGCCCAATGTAAAAGCACTTACTGCTTCAGTGGCCAACACCATGGTAGAACAAATAGATCATCTGAGTAATATTGCAAGTGAATTTAGTCAATTTGCCAATATCGAAAATGCAACTAAAGAGTTATTAGACATTAACGAGGCCCTCTTGTCTATTAAAGCCTTGCACAAAACCAACGAACAGATAACAATTGAATGGAACCTTCTACCCCGTGAGATATGGGTACATGCTGATAAAACCCATCTTAACCGCCTTTTTACCAACCTTGTACTAAATGCACTACAGTCCGTTCCGGAAGGTACCCGCCCGAAAATAGCAGTAGATGAAACTATAAAAGATGGCTCTGTATTAATTTGTGTGAAAGACAATGGCGGAGGCATTGCCGAAAATATTCAGCAGCAAATTTTTACGCCAAACTTTACCACGAAAACTTCCGGAACAGGTTTGGGTTTGGCAATGTGTAAGCGAATAGCAGAACAAATGAATGGGCAAATTTGGTTTGAAACATCCGAAACCGGTACCCGCTTTTTTGTACAGTTACCCCTAAGTAATGCTTAGATATTCTTCAGGACTTTTCTGCCCACAATAAATTTTTCAAACTCTTGTAAAGTGTAACTGCTCAGATTGTCTGTTTTTGTAACCATGGCTTTCTGGGCCACCATCACGCCATACAAGGTATCATCCAGCCCATCAATAAAATGTGCATCGGGGTCAATGGAGATCAGTACATTTTTGTCGAGTGCTTTGCTAATGTACCTCCAATCCATGTCGAGCCTGCTTGGATGCGCATTCAGCTCTATTACCACATTATTGGCAGCACATGCCTCAATGATTGCATCATGATCTACGGGGTACCCCGGGCGGCTTAGAAGTAGTCTTCCGGTGAGGTGTCCTAGAATTGTGGTGTATGGATTTTCAATGGCCTTGAGTAATCGAGACATTGCTTTCTCTTCAGTCATTTTAAGGTTGCTGTGGATGGAAACAATTACAAGGTCGAAGGTTGCAAGAACTTCATTGCTATAATCCAGACTACCATCATTGAGAATATCACTTTCTATGCTTTTAAATATTCTAAAGGGCGCCAGCTTTATATTTAGCTCATCAATATATCGATGTTGCTCCCGGATCTTTTCTTCCTGCAGGCCCTGCGCATAAAATGCAGATTTGCTGTGGTCGCTCACAACAAGGTATTCCAGCCCTCGCTCCATGGCTGCCCGGGCCATTTCTTCAATAGTGTTACTGCCATCGCTCCAGTTGCTATGAGAGTGAATGATGCCTCGAATATCTTCTGGCTGAATAACGGCCGGTATGCTGTTTACACTGGCAAGCGTTAACACTGAGGCAGTTTCCCTCAGCGGCGAGGGAATAAATTGCAGGCCCTTTGCTGCAAAAATCGTCTCTTCACTTGATAGGATGGGTAGCGTGTTGACATCTTGTATGGCAGAGAACTCCTCCATAAATTCGGCAGAAGAAGAACTACGGAGCAGTGTGTCCACAAAATCTGCCGGGGTACTTGCATTAATTTTTAATTTGATCCCTGTGCTGCTATTGTAAATCAAAATTTTGCCACTGTTTTCAACCAGTTGAAAACCTTCAACCTGCATCAACTTTTTTTCAATTGACAGCACATCATTTTCTATGATAAATTCCAACTCATTTATCACTTCTAATTGACGCTTAAATGCTCCTGTAAGTGCTATGCGTTTTTGGGGAAACAATTTGGTAAGATAACTTTGAAATAACTTAGCAGCATCTGCCACCTGCGAGTACAAAAAACTTCCTTTGCTCTTTAAATAAAACTCGATACTGTCAGCAACATTCTGTTGTGTTTTTTCACCAAAGCCTTTAAAAAGTTTGAGCCTGTTTTCCTGGCAAGCATACATGAGCTCACCAATACTTTCTACCTGCATCTCCTTCCAGATGGTGTTTATTTTTTTTGGCCCGATGCCTTTAATATTTAACATCTCTACAATGCCTGGAGGAGTATTTAATACGATTTCTTCAAGGCTTTGCAACTTTCCGGTTGTAAGAAGTTCAATTATTTTTTGAGCAGACGATGCGCCAATGCCTTTGATAGAGGAGATTTTTTCTACCGGAATCTGGGTTATTGGTGTAGTAAATTTCTCTATTGCAAATGCTGCAGAAGAATATGATTTTGATTTAAAACTATTCTCGCCATGAATGTCCAACAGCTTGGAGAGCATAGAAAAATTTTCTGCAATTTGATAATTATCCATAGGTTAAAAATAGCAATAACTTTTTTGTTGCTGCAAAGAGACGTCTGATTACAGAAGGTGGGTTTTTAAAATCTGAACGAGTTGATATGCCCCGAAATGCACGGCTGGCACGG
>JAYTBG010000391.1:0-7237 GCA_043737055.1 Chitinophagaceae bacterium
TGTAAACTTTTTGTTGCGCATAATCGCCCTTGGTAAGTCGCACACATTTTCCATCTATGACATCAATTGCGGGGATAATTTTCATGGTATGTTGATGAAGTTCTTTAAAATATTTTCGCCCACCTTACCAGATTTTTCCGGGTGGAACTGCACCCCATAAAAATTGTTCTTTTGAAGTGCTGCGCTGTAAGGCAAAATGTAATTTGTTTTAGCAACGGTGTCTTCGCTTACTGCTGCATAATAACTATGCACGGTATACACGAAGGCTTCATCCGCCAATCCATCAAAAAGTACGGAGCTATAATCGTAAATGTTATTCCATCCTATTTGTGGAATCTTAAACTCCGATGATTGAAAAAGCTGGATATCAGCAGCAAAAATTCCCAGGCATTTTGTATTACCCTCTTGGGAATGGTTGCATAAGAGTTGCATGCCAAGGCATATGCCGAGCACGGGCTGCTGCAAAGAAGCAATAATATTGTCCAGGTTTTTTGCCTTTAAATATTCCATTGCAGCATTTGCATGCCCCACACCAGGAAATATAACCTTATCTGCCTGCCTAATTTGTGCCTCATCATCGGTCACGATAGAATCAACCCCAATTCGTTGCAAAGCATATTGCACGCTTTGCACATTTCCTGCATTGTATTTAATAATTGCTATCACAATATGCCTTTTGTTGTGGGTAACCGGTCGTTGTTCACTTCTCTTTTCACGGCCATTTTTATGGCCTTTGCAAACGCTTTGAAAATGGATTCAATTTTATGATGTTCATTTTGTCCCTTCGCTTTTATATTCAGGTTGCAGCGGGCAGCATCAGTAAAGGATTTAAAAAAATGTTCAAACATCTCCGTAGGCACATCTCCAATGCGGTTTCGCTCAAACTTCACTTTCCACACCAACCATGACCGGCCTCCAAAATCCAGCGCTACCTGCGCAAGGCAATCGTCCATTGGTAGTAAAAAACCGTAACGATCAATACCTCTCTTTTCGCCCAATGCCTTGCTAAAAGCTTCACCCAGTGCAATGGCGTTATCTTCAATGGTATGATGTTCGTCTATTTCTAAATCGCCTTTGCAGGTAAGACCAAGGTCGATGCCACTATGTTTGGCCAATTGGTCGAGCATATGATCAAAGAAATTCAGTCCTGTGCTAATGTTTGAAACTCCCGTTCCATCAAGATTTAAATGAATACTTATTTTAGTTTCATGGGTATTTCGCTCGTGCAAAACGACTCTCCGGGGAAGTTTTAAAAATTCGTAAATATCTTTCCAATCTGGCGTAGCCAACACAATGGTTTCCTTTTTTAAATCAGCGACCGTATCACTTATTTCGGCAGCACCAAGATCCTCATCTTCATTTAACCAGAGACCTTTGCAGCCCATATTTTTTGCTAATTGCATGTCTGTAATACGGTCGCCAATCACAAATGAGTTGGCGATATCGTAAGCCGGGTTATCTAAATATTCCAGTACCATGCCTGTGCCTGGCTTGCGTGTAGGGGCATTTTCGTGCGGAAAGGTTTTGTCAATAAGCACTTTCGAGAAAATGACTTTCTCGCCTGCAAAGCTTTCCATTAAAAAATTTTGTAAAGGCCAAAAGGTATTTTCCGGAAAAGATGGAGAACCAAGGCCGTCCTGGTTGGTGATCAAGACAAGTTCATAATTTAATTCGCTGGCTATTTTGGTCATGTACTCAAAAGCCCCGGGATAGAAACTCAGTTTGTCAAACGAATCAAGCTGATAGGTTGGTGGTGCTTCTCTGATGAGGGTACCATCCCTATCTATAAAAAGCACCCGTCGGGTGGGCAAAGCTGTTGTTGTACTCTTGTTGTCCGTTTCCATTCTAAAATTTTTTTAATAAATTCAGGAGGGTTTCGTTCTCAGCCGGTGTACCCACTGTTATTCTGAGGCAGCCCTCACAAAGCGGCTCCTTGCTGCGGTTACGCACCACCACTTCGTTGCCTGCAAGATATTGATATAATTTATTGGCATCTGCTACTTTTACCAGCAGAAAATTTGCATCGCTATTGTATACTTTTTCCACAAACGAAAACGCTGTTAACTGCTGTGCCAATGCATCTCTTTCTTCCACCGTAATCATGATCCATTCATTTACCTGGGTTGAATGCTGCAAGGCCTGTAACGCCAAATCTTGTGAGGCAAGGTTGATGTTGTAGGGCGGTTTTACCTTATTAAAAAGATCTATGATGTCTAGCGAAGCATAACAGAGGCCTAGCCGCAAAGCTGCAAGGCCCCATGCTTTAGAAAGCGTTTGCATTACTACCAGGTTGGGATATTCTGTTAGCTCCTGGATAAACGTTTTTTGATTGGAGTAATTAATATAGGCTTCGTCAATAATCACAATGCCAGGAAAATTATTGAGTAACAATTCAATGTCGGCCCTTATCATATTGTTGCCGGTAGGATTGTTAGGCGAACAAATGAAAAGGAGTTTTGTATGCTCATCAACTGCACTTAGGATGCCCTCTATATCCAATTGAAAATTAGGCGTTAACGACACTTTCCGAATTTCAACGTCATTGATATTTGCGCTCACTTCATACATACCATAGGTGGGCGGACATATAATAACATTATCGGTACCGGGGTTACAAAATATGCGGTACGCAAGGTCTATCACCTCGTCGGAGCCGTTGCCAACAAATATGTTTTCTGCTGGCACGCCCTTGATCCTTGTGATCTGAAATTTTAGCTGCCATTGCAGCGGATCCGGGTAGCGGTTGAAGGCGTCCTGCAGGCTGGACCCAAAAGGATTTTCGTTAGCATCTAAAAATACTGAAGCCATGCCCTCAAACTCATGCCGTGCAGAAGAGTAGGGTTTCAGATTTTTAATATTGCTCCTTATAAGTGTATCTAAATTGAACATTGTATTAAATCGAAATTAATTTTTTTTGAAAATGAAATCCAATAATTTCATATCCCTGGTTGATCCAGAATTTTTGCCCGGCCTTGTTAGAAACATAACAATTTAATTCAGAAGCAATACACTTTTGCGAAATGGCATAATCGTAAATCCATTGCATTAAAGCTTCGCCAATTCCCGCACCACGATAATCCGGATGAACAATTACATTGTCTGGCTCAATATGCTTTCCTACATAGTATTTGGTAAGTATCCACAAACCTGAGATGCCAATTATTTTCCCGTCGTCAAAAATACCCACACACTCGTAGCCCCGGGCAAACATTTCGGTAAGCCGGCCTTCTAGAATCGGGTCGGGTATAGTTTTGTCCAGCAGTTTCAAAAAGGGCAGGATCTCCTGCTTATTATCTTCAGTTAATAGTTTAAAGGAAATCATATTGTTGCTTTTATTTTTGCCGGCTCTGTTTAGCCTAACCAATTTAGCCGGAGCGTCACTGCATTTTTATGCGCCTGCAGTCCTTCGGCTGCAGCCATCAATTCTACGGAAGGCCCCAGGTTTTGTATACCTTCTTTTGTCAATTGCTGAAAGGTGATCTTCTTGACAAAACTATCTACTGAAACACCGCTGTAAGCCTTTGCATAACCGTTTGTGGGTAAGGTATGATTGGTACCAGATGCATAATCACCTGCACTCTCCGGAGAATAATTACCAAGAAAAACACTGCCGGCATTGATCACTTTTTCACTTAATATTTCTGCATCGTTTGATGCTATGATTAAATGTTCTGCAGCATACTCATTTAAAAAATGGAAAGCCTCGTCATTGTTGTGAAACACTATCCACCGGCTGTGTTGCAGTGCAATGGTTGCTATCTCCTTCCTCGGCAAATCTTGCAGTTGTAAGATTACTTCATTTTTTATCGCTTCTACAATACTTTCAGAAGATGCTATTAACATCACCTGGCTGTCTGGTCCGTGTTCTGCCTGGCTCAGCAGGTCTGCTGCAACAAAGGCTGGTATGGCGCTTTTATCAGCGTATACTGCCAGCTCGCTCGGCCCTGCCGGCATGTCTATAGCAATGCCCTCCCGGTTTACGAGTTGCTTTGCGGCGGTCACGTATTGATTGCCCGGCCCAAAAATTTTGCTCACCGCAGGAATAGTTTCTGTGCCGTATGCCATGGCCGCAATTGCCTGCACCCCGCCTGCTTTTACAATAGTGCTTATGCCAAGTAACTGTGCGGTGTAGAGTATGACAGGGTTTACCTTACCGTCTGCATTGCTGGGTGTGCATACTACTATCTGGCTACATCCCGCAATCTGTGCCGGAATGCCAAGCATGAGTAAGGTAGAAAACAATGGTGCCGTGCCGCCGGGAATGTATAAGCCGACCTTTTGGATAGCAACAGATTTTCTCCAACAAGTAACTCCCGGAGTAGTGATGACTTTTTTACTATTCTCCGTCTGCGATTCGTGAAACAGTTGGATATTTTTTTTAGCCAGTTGGATGGCTGCTTTCAAGTCCTCGCTCACTAAAGGTGCTGCTTCGTCCATTTCAGCTTGCGAAACCAGGAGCTCTGAAAGTGTTGCCTTGTCAAATTGTGCTGCATATTTTTTAACAACCGGATCCCCCATTGCCTTTACTTCCGCAAGTATCGGCTGCACAATGGCCTCCAGTGATGCGTAATCAAAAGCTGGCCTTTTTACAAGGTCGCTCCATTGCGCCGGGGATGGGTTAATAATTATTGTGTTCATATTTGTTGTATTCAAATGCTCATAGGCAGTTTATGCAATCATTTTTTCGATGGGTACCACCAGGATACCCTCCGCTTCCAGTTCCTTTAATTTCTCGATAACCTCCCAAAAATCGTTTTCATTTACCACACTTTGTACGCTGCTCCAGCCCTCTTCTGCCAGTGGCACAATGGTGGGACTTTTGCTGCCGGGCAACACCGCCATAATATTTTCTAACTGATGATTGGGTGCATTTAGTAAAATGTATTTATTGTTCTTTGCCGATTTGACTGCATGAATGCGCATCAGCAGTTTTTTGAGGATGAGCCTTTTAGCCTCATCCATTTTTGGATCACCTACCAAGACTGCCTCGGATCTTAAAATGACTTCTACTTCTTTAAGGTTATTGGTAAATAAAGTACTACCACTGCTTACAAGATCGCATATACCATCCGCCAGTCCAATGCCGGGTGCAATTTCCACTGAGCCGCTGATCTCATGTATCTCCGCATCTACCCCATTTTTTTGCAGGAATTGACGGGTAAGGTGAGAATAAGTAGTGGCCAGCTTCAGTCCGTCAATATCTTTGATGCTATTGTATTGCATACCGTTCGGCACGGCAATACTCAGGCGGCACTTGCCAAAGCCGAGTTTGTAAATAAGGTCGATGTCCTTGTTTTTTTCTAACAGCACATTCTCTCCAACGATACCAATATCAGCAACGCTGTCAAAAACGTATTGTGGAATATCATCATCCCTCAGAAAGAAAACTTCAAGTGGAAAGTTTTCGGCAACAGTCTTTAATTGTTTGTTGCCATTATTGAGCTGAATACCGCACTCCTTTAGCAGTTTTACCGACTCTTCGTAAAGCCTCCCCGATTTCTGAATAGCTATTCTTAACATGCCTTATTTTTTTACCAGAGAACAACGTGCTTTTGTGAAAGTTCATAGTCACCGTTGCTTAATTCTCTGCGGATTGATGAAAAAGAAAAAGGCTCACATTTCTGTAAGCCTCTATCAAAATATGTGACGTTCACACAAATCAACATAGCTTACCCAAGGGTAAAGTATGGTGATGATGTATGTTATTGGTTTGTTTCATTTATGTTGCAAAGTAAAGATGGAATGATTAGAATGCCAAAAAAAATCCGAATGTTTATCTAACGGACCGGGATAAACAACCGACAATATAAACTACGAAGCAAAATTTTCGAATAGGTTAATTCCCAGCCCGGGCTGGCTATTGTAAACAATCTTTCCGAAATCGAAAGAAACCCCTGATGCAACGTCGCTTGCCAGCAGCAATGGGCCGTCCATATCTACAAAATCTAGCATGGGTGCTATCTGAGCAATGGCAGCAGTGCCCACCGAACTTTCATTCATGCAGCCTACCATAACTTTCAAGCCCAGGCTTTTCGCCTCCTCTATCATATTTCTTGCGGGTGTGAGGCCACTACATTTGGTCAACTTTATATTGATACCATGAAAGAATCCGTGACATTTTTTTACATCTGCTGCACTAACACATGACTCATCTGCAATCAGTGGCAACTCAGATTGCTGGTACAACAGCTTCATTCCCTCCCAATCATCTTTTGCCAGCGGCTGTTCTACAAACTCCACCCCCAGTTTTTTGAGGAGAGGAATTTTTTGAAGGGCTTCTTCAAGCGTCCAGCCTGCGTTTGCATCTACCCTTAAGACAGCATCTGTATTGTTGCGAATAGCAGTTACCATTTCTATATCATCTGCACTACCCACCTTTATTTTATAGATCGGCCAGGGCCTTTCCTTCATTTTGGCAACCATTTTTTCAACACTATCTATCCCGATTGTAAAATCTGTGAGGGGTGCTGCGGTGCTGTCCAGCCCCCAGAGCTCATGCAATTGTTTTCTTTTTAGTTTGCCAAAAATATCCCAGCCAGCCATATCGAGTGCGCACACTAAAAAAGGATTTGCAGGAAATAAATGATGGAGGTAATGCCAATAGCGTTCCGGATCGGTGAAGGTAAATTTCTCCAAAAAAAGTCTTTTGGCTTCCAGGTCTTCTATCATTTTCTCTACAGTGATATTGTAGTAATTTATAGCAGGTGCCTCACCATAGCCCTTTATCCCAAAGTGATCTAATTCTACAATTAAAGTTGGCTGGTGTGTTTTAGTTCCTTTAGAAATAGTAAAAGGATGCGTAAAAGGGAGTTCAAATTTTTTATGGGAAACTTTCATATGATGAGCCTGCGTAGGTTTATGATTCTTGAATTACAAAATGTGATGCAACAGTTTTTGAGAAATTCCTGTTAATGAAAACTGCGAATCTTGATAGCCAAAGCTGCATAAGCGCCTACTATATTAAAGTTCCTTTTATGAACTCCAATCCCAAAGTCACTGAAGAGGATAACGAACTTTCGCTGAGCCAAAAAAATTACCTTCCGCTGTCCTGTATCATGGTGTTAAGTGCGAGTATATATTTGGTTGCTGCCAAGAGATCTTCCAGTTGCAAATGCATCCGATAGTTCCAATAATGGTCAGGGTTTGCAGGGTTGTTAATGCGCTCGGCCTTTGGGTCGTCAATCCGCAAACTGTCATCGATACAAAGCAAATCCTGAATCAAAAAGACTGCCCACAT
>JAYTBG010000392.1:0-16248 GCA_043737055.1 Chitinophagaceae bacterium
GTGATGGTCATATTTCCTCCCCGGCTAATGCTGTCGTGATTGATATAGGTTTTAAAATGTTTTCTCCCATTGAGCGCTACTGATCGAATGTACTTATTAGCAGGGCTATTGTTCAAAACAGTGATCGTAAATTTTTTATTATTAGGAAACTCCAATACCGCTTCATCTATTAATGGGCTACCAAAAACATACTCTCCGTTTGCGGGGTTGCAAGGATAAAATCCCAATGCACTCCATACATACCATGCACTCATTTGGCCGCAGTCTTCATTACCACTTAGGCCGGCCGGAGTATTTTGATATTGCTCTGCGCAGATCCTTCTCACCATTTCGGCTGATTTCCATGGCTGCCCCAGGTAGTTATACATGTAGGCAATGTGGTGACTTGGCTCGTTGCCATGTGCATATTGGCCTATCAATCCGGTAACATCACTTACAAAACTGCCCGTTAGCTTAGAGTCTATGCTAAACAGCGAATCAAGTTTCTTAACCAGACCCTGATCGTCGTTATACAATCGTTGTAACCCGGCCACATCATGCGGTACAAAAAAAGTATGTTGCCATGCATTGCCTTCGGTATAGGCATTTTTTTCTCCACCTACACTCAGCGGATCAAAAGGCGTCTTCCATCGACCGTCTGAAAGTCGGGGCCTGAAAAACCCGGTACTCGAATCAAATGAATTTTTGTAATAGTTTGCCCTTTTTAAATAATAAACTTCACCGGACTTATCGTTTAATTTTTTTGCCACCTGGGCAATGCACCAATCATCAAAGGCGTATTCTAAAGTACTGGTTACACTTTCATTTGCCTTATCATGCGGAATGTACCCATACTTCCGGTAATGATCGGTGCTGCGTATATTTTGCATACTACTTTTTTTCATGGCAGTATAAGCCTTGCTAATACTAAAGCCTTTTACATTCTTTAAAATGGCATCGGCAATGATAGGCACCGCATGATACCCGGTCATTGTTCCCGTTTCGTTAAACTGCAAATCCCACACAGGTAGCAAACCGTATTGATCGTAAAAGGTAAGGTATGAGTTTACGATGTCAGCCACCCGATGCGGTTGGGTAAGGGTAAGTAATGGACTGGCTGCTCTAAAAACATCCCATAGAGAATGCGTACTATAAACAGGCTCTTCGGATGATGTGTGCACTTTTCCATCTGTACCTTTATAGTTATTGTAACCATCCGAAAATATGGTAGGTGCCATGTAGGTATGGTACAATGATGTGTAAAAAATTGTCTTTACAGCATCTTCTTTTGCTTTGATTACGATTTTTCTCAGCTCCTTCTCCCAGCTACTCTCCGCCGAGTTCTTGACAGCATCGAAATTCCAGCCCTGAATTTCTTCAAGGCTTTTTAAAGCCCCATCTGTATTGGCCATAGACAAACCAACTTTCATAAATATCTTTTCATTGGCTTTTGTAGAAAACTGTAAAAAGGCTTTAACGTCTGCACCCGTTGCCTGGCTTTCTCCAACCTGCTTTTTGTTGTGAAAAATCGTCAACGCTTTTACGGGTTTACTCAGGCGTGCCGCAAAATATACCCGTTGATAATTAGCCCAGCCTCCGGAATAGCGGTACCCAATAAAGGTTGAATCGTCTACCTGCTTAAAGTGACTTTCAATATTCCAATCCCAGTTTTTTTTAAAGCCAAGGTCAAAGCGAAGCATCGCATTGTTGCTTGCAGGAAATGAATATTGGTGAAAGCCACATCTGGTTGTTGCAGTAAACGAAGCCGTGACATTTATATCATCTAACAACACACTGTAAAAACCTGGAGAGGCAGTTTCATTCTTATGACTGAATTTACTGAGCAGCGGCACGGTATCTGGCAGAACATTTACTGCGGGCATCACCGAAATATCACACAAGTCTCCTATGCCGGTACCACTTAAATGAGTGTGACTAAAGCCAGCGATAATCGAGTCTGAATAATGGTAGCCGCTGCTCCAATCCCAGCCTTCCGTGGCGTTATCGGGACTCAGTTGAAGCATCCCGAATGGAACTGTGGCTCCCGGGTAGGTATGACCGTGGCCACCTGTACCGATAAAAGGATTTACATATTTGACCAGTGTATTTTGTGAAGCCTTTTGTGCTTGCAGTTGGGTGCAATGCAGCAAAGCAATTATGCTCATTAGAAAAGAATGCCATTTCATTACAACAAGATTACATCAGGAAATTTTTTTGCAGCAAAGAGATGGCTTTACGCAAAGGGGGGTGTCTGCTGCCTACAGACACCCCCGGCCAACGATTGCTTCTGAATACCAAATTACTGCTTATCAGCCTTACTATGGGGTTCTCAACATTTTATACTTCACCTGGTCAGTAAATCCAAAATTCACTTTATCTACCTCAAGTAGATCAGGGGTTAAATTTACGAGAGTATAGTCGGGGCCGGTTGCAGGGTCTCCAAAAAACGAAACACCAGCAGTACCAATATTTAGTTTAAAAGACAACAGATTTATCCTGATTAAACTCCAGGTGGTAGCAACCCTGGCGGGCTTGCTGGTACAGTTAGGAAAAACTATTTCGGAACCCATATTGTTACACTGGTAAGCGTTGTTTGCAAAAAAAACAAAACGAGTGTTTAGCTCACAAACAAACTGATTAGAAAAACTTCCAAAAAAAGACAAGCCTTCTGTTGGATGATACTTCCAGGTTTTATTGAGGCTGCCTGACAAATCAGTCTTGCTTGCCACAAAAACTTTAATTTCCTTGAATGTGTTTACAGTAGAGTTGGCCACTTTGGCGGAGAGCTTAACATTGTAAACACCAGAGGCAGCGTAGGTGTGCGAGCCAGGGTTCTCGCCCAGCGTTTGAGTTCCATCGCCCCACTCCCATTTAAAGTCGCTGGAGTTCACGCTTCTGTTTACTACTGTTACCTTCAGTGCATCGGTGGCATCGTTTGTTGCCAGTGTAAAGCCCGCCGCTGAAACGAGTACATTTTTTTCTTTGGTAAAAACGCCCGCACTGTTAGTTACCGTTAGGGTAGAGACGTATGTGCCGGCAGAATCGTACTTATGCGAAGGGTTGGCACCTGTACCATATTTTCCATCCCCGAAATTCCATTGAAAAGTGCTACCAGTTGCTGATGCAGGTGTTGTAAAATTTATCAACAAAGCATTGGAATTATCCGGGGCATAATTAAAGTCTTGCATTGCTCCACCGGTTGCCAAAGACTGGTCTCTAAATTCATTTTTCTGACAAGCTGCAAACGCAAACAAAAGCATTACAGCAAATATTCTTTTAGTCATGGTGTTTAAAATTTGGATGATTAATAGCCACCGTTTTGGGTTAGCTTCGGATTTTTATCTCTTTCGCCCTGCGGTATTGGTAAAAGAATTTTGTTTTGATCTGTTACGTTTACCGCGGCAGCAGCAAGCGCTTTATCTCTGCGTATCATATCAAACCATCGCAAACCTTCTTGCGTCATTTCCCGCCTTTTTTCTTCATAAATTAATTGGCGCATGGCCGCCTGGCTAGGTACATCTACAAATGTTTTGGCTGGTATGCCTGTAGTGGCGCCAAAGCGGAATGTAGCATCTTCTGCCCTTGCCCTAAACTGGTTCACAATATCCAATACCTCTTGATTGGGGTAAGCAATTTCATTCAAAGCTTCGGCCCTATTAAACAATACTTCTGCATAACGCATGATGATGTAATTGTCATTGGGTTCGTTGCTGTAATAATTCTTATACTTCTGCGCATAAATAAACACGGGGTTGTTTTGCCGGAACAGACTCTGCTCCCGCCGCACATCCGTATTGCCCGGAGGGCCATAAGAATCGTATAAGCTCTGAGTGGCGCCAAGTTTTGGCGGACCTGTATAAAAGAATTTTAAAACGCCGGTGTTGTCAAACTGGCCCGGCTGTTCTACAGACTGAGATTCCCAAATAGATTCTCTGGTGTTTTGCCCACCATCGTTGGAACGAAAAATGGGCACAAATTTCGGGTTAACAATAAATTCATTGAAGTCCATTATTTCCTTTGCTTTTGCAGCGGCATCGTTCCATCTTTTTTCGGTCATCAATATTCTCACCAATAAATTTTTAGCTGCGCCTTTTGTAAATCTGCCTTTACTGTTAATTAAATTTTGGTCGGGCTGCAACAAGGGATTGTTGAACTTTACAGGTAAATCAGTTTCGGTAATTGCCAGGTCAGTACGGATCTGTGCAATTACTTCAGCAGTAGAATTTCTCGGAACCTGGTTTGCTTCTCTATCTGTAGAAACAGGGAAGGAAAGTATGAGCGGCACATCGCCATAATACTGCACGAGGTGCCAATAGATATATGCCCTTAGGCCTCGTGCCTCCGCCAATATTTCTTTTTTACGGGTAGTGGGTAAAAATTTATCATCTGCAATGAGCGGCACTTTATCTAAAAGCAAATTGATGTTAGCCAGTGCGTTGTAGCACCCAGCCCACAGTCCGCCTACCTCGCCATTTGTGGGAAGCAGTAGCGTCCTTTTTTCAAAATGCTCAAGATCACCTCCATTGGTGAACCATTGAATATCGTCGCTTGAGATGTCGGAAATAAATAAAATCTTTCCATACACATCCCACTGCAGGGTTTTGTTGTAGGCACCCAATAAACCAGATTCTGCATCGTTAGAATTTTTGTAAAAGTTGGCTGTGGCTACCCCTTCTACATAATCCCGATAGATTACTTTTTTACAAGCACCCATGCACAACAACAAAAGCAGGGGTGATATTTTGATTAATAATTTTTTCATTACTTGATTATTTAAAAGTTGATAGTAATACCAGCAACAACAGTCCTTGCCTGCGGGTACGAAGCATTGTCAAACCCGAGCGCAATGTTGTTAAACTGGCTGTTCCCTGTAAAGTGATTTACTTCCGGATCGAATCCTTTATAATCTGTAAATGTCAAAAGGTTTTGTGCACTTATGTAAATTCTCGCACTGCTCATTCCGGCCTCCTTTAGCATTTTGCCAGAAAAATAATATCCGAGTGTTATATTTTTCATGCGTAGATACGAGCCATCTTCTAAAAACCTTGTAGACGCATAACCGGCGGCGTTATTGTCATTGCCGATAAAGGGAACACCTGTTATATCTCCGGCCTTCTTCCACCTGTCTAACCCAGCAGTGCTGGTGTTGTAATAGTTACCACCCCAGCCTTCTACAAATTCTCTTGTTTGGTTATAAATTTTATTGCCATAGCTCCATTGAAAGAATACGCTTAAGTCTATACCCTTATATTGGAATGTATTGGTGATACCTCCAATAAACTTTGGCAATGGGCTCCCTACTATGCTGCGGTCATCACCATTTATTAAACCATCCTTGTTGATATCTTTTACCACAACTTTTCCTGTAGCAGGGTCAACCCTATCCTCAGTTTGAAACAAGAAGAACGATAGCTGCTCACCTTCCCTTGCGATGTTAGAATATCCGAAGCTGCCTTGCGTGATATCCTGCCCATTCACCAGTTCCGTAATTTTTACCTTGTTAGAACTGATATTAAAAGAGGTGTTCCATTTAAATTTGCCCACAGTGTTATTAGTATTAAGCGTAAACTCTATACCCTTATTTTCCAGCGAGCCTGCGTTTCCAAATCGCCCACCAAAGCCTGTTGTATTGGGTAGAGGAATAAACAGGATTAGTTTATCCGTCTTTTTCTGGTAGTAATCCACAACAATATTTACCCTGTTTTTTAGCAACGACAGATCAAAGCCAACATTAAATTGTTTGGTGCTTTCCCATGAGTATTTATTATCATCGATGTTTTGCGCAGTGGCACCCAATTGCCCGAGGTATGGCGAACCGGGGTTGGTAATGGCGATAATACCGAGGTAGTCAAAATCACCATATTCCTGGTTGCCCGTGGTACCATAACTTGCCCTCAATTTTAAGAAGTCAATTGCTTTACTGCTGCTCAGAAATTTCTCGTCAGACACGATCCATCCCACCGAAGCGGATGGAAAAAACGCATATTTATTATCTGCACCAAACCTTGAGGAACCATCCACCCTTCCAGCAAGCGATACGTAATATTTGCGGTCAAAATTGTAATTGGCACGGCCTATATAAGATAGGATACCATTGGAAGTTATTCCACTGCTTCCGCTCGTTAATGGCCCACCCACCGTTTGCACTACCCCATTGGTAAGGCCCGAAGCAGTAGCCAGGCTGGAGCGCCGGTTAGATTGTTGCACCGTAAACCCACCCAACAGGTCGAGGCTTTGCCTGCTGCCAAAATCTTTTTTGTAGTTCAATGTATTTTCTACAATGCTCAGTAGCTCATTAAAAGTTCTTGAGCTAGCCCTACCACTTCCAAGGGCTGCCGGGTTTGGCGGAAAGAAAAAGTCTTCATTCTCGGTACGCAAATCGAGGCCGAGATTGGTGCGAAACTTAAGGGAATTGGTAATGGCAAGTTCACCAAAGAAGTTCCCGATCAAACGTAGATTCTTAGAAATTAAATTGGCCTCGTTGGCCAGGGCTACCGGGTTAGAGTTTCCGTTGAGGGTATCCCTTGTATACGTTCCGTCTGGATTAAAAACCGGGAACGTGGGATTAAACACGAGCGCACTCGAAATAATATTTGGACCAAATACATTGTTACCATTAAAGGCATCCTGAAAATTGGGTCCACCATCGTTGCGTAAGCGATCGTTGATAGTGCGGGCAAAATATAAATTGGTTCCCACTTTTATGCGGTCATTCACCTTAAGGTCAAAGTTGCTGCGGAAACTGTATCTCCTAAAACGAGAGTTGATGACGGTGCCTGTTTGATCGAACAGCCCGCCAGAAATTGCATACTGAATTTTATCGCTACCACCAGTGAAGTTTAAGTTGGCATCTGTAAATTTCCCGGTTGTAAAAATTTCATCTTGCCAGTTTGTGTTTGTCGTGGGAGTTGTTTTGTAGATGGGCGGCTGTCCCGGATTATTTCGAGCCTGTAGTTCGTTAGCCATAATGGCGTATTGAGATGCATTTAACAAATCATATCGCCTTGGTTGTGCAGAAGTACCACTGTTGACATTAATGCCCACCGTAGACTTACCGGGTTTACCTCTCTTGGTGCTAATAAGCACCACCCCATTAGCAGCTCGAGATCCGTAAATGGCCGCGGCCGATGCATCTTTTAAAATTTCTATAGATTCTATGTCGTTTGGATTGATGCCCGCCATGCCATTGATCTGGTCATTACCTGCCTGGTAAGCGCCGGTGAGGGTGTTGTTTATGGGCACACCATCTACCACATACAGCGGTTCGTTTCCGGCACTAAGTGAAGTGGTACCACGCACCCGAATTTGAACAAAACTTCCCGGAGCGCCTGTGTTGTTGGTAACCTGCACACCGGCTACCTTTCCCTGCAGGGCCTGGTCTAAACTTGTAACACGAAGATCTTTGATGTCCGCTGCACTGATGGTAGCAATCGCACTCGATACATCCCTCTTTTTTTGCGAACCATAACCAATTACTACTACCTGGTTCAAATCTACATTGCGTACCTGCAGCGTAACGGTCAATTCACTAATCCCGTTTACACTGCGCTCTACAGTTATGTATCCTACGGAAGAAATTACCAGCACAGCGCCATCTGGTGCTGTAATAGAAAACCGCCCATCGGCATTTGTTGAGGTACCTGCGGAAGAACCTTTTACCCTTATGCTTGCCCCAGATAGCGGCAGCCCATCGGCACCTACAATACGCCCCGTTACCTGCCCTTGTTCGTTGATGAAGTTTGCAGTGCCTATTACAACGAGATTGGTATTAAAAAACTTATAGGCCAACCCTGACCCTTTGAACAAGTTGTCTAATACGATATTCAAAGGCTGGGCGGTAACCTCCACACTAAATCTTTTATTGGCGGGCAAAAGATCATCGCTGTAAATAAATTTCAGCGCAGTTTTTTTAGAAATCTCCGAAAAGATTTTGGGTAGCTCGGCGTTTTTTATGCTAAGTGTAACGTTTGGCTGACCGAATCCTTCGGAACGTGCATGCAAAAAGGTTACGATTAAAAAAAAGGCAGTCAATTTCATAATTCGCAGTAGTTTGATTATCCCGGTGGCAAAGGGATGATTCAAATGACAGGCGTCATTTATTTTCATATTTTTATATTTGAAAGTTGGTAAATGGGGTGGCACTCCGTGGAAAGATTACCATCCCTTTTCATTTTTCGGGGAGATGTTTACAGCATCTCCTCTTTTTTAAAAAGAGAAAAGTTTTATGTCATAAGCAATCGTTTTTTTGAGTGAAACAATCGGTTTATTTTGGCTGAATGATTACCAGGTTCTTATTAATATGGTAAGAGAATTTAAAATTGCTACTGTAGGCCAGTGCATCCAACGCCTCTACAATATTTTGATTATCGAATACGCCGCTGAACTTTATTTTGGTAAGAGTTTCATTTTGAAACGCAAAAACAACGCCGTACCATCTCTCCATCTGCACTGCAAGATGGCCAAATGTTTCCCCATTAAAAATCAGTTTTTCCTGCATCCAGGCTGTTTCATCCACGGTGCTATCTTTTTGGTTTACCTGCATGCGGGTAATACTGTAGAGTTCCTCTTTTATAATTGCTGACGGTGCTGAAGCCATAGCCGTTGGCAGACCGGGCTCTTTGACAACTTTTCGAATGGCAATCTTTTCGTTTGGCCGCAATAATATTTTGCGTTCGGGGTCGGCATTGGTGGACACCTCCACAGAACCCCGGATTAAGGCAGTTTCTACCTGATCTGCTTCAGGGTAGGCTTTTACATTAAATGCTGTACCCAATACCTTAATGTTGACGTTTGCAGCATGAATGATGAACGGTTTCTTAGCATCATGCGTAACATCAAAATAGGCTTCGCCTACCAGGTACACTTCCCTCTTGCTGATAAAATCATTGCCGTAATAAATGTTGCTCCCGGCATTTAGCCACACTTTAGTTCCCTCGGGCAGTATTACGCTTGTTTTAGATCCATAGCGGGAAGTTACCTGGTTTGGTAAATTGCTTGCAGAGGCACCGGTTGATGAAGATGGGACTGAGTTTAAATATTGAATACCCATGGCTGAAACAACGAGCAACAAGATTGATGCAGCGGCATATAGCCAAACTTGTTTACGTCTTCGGTTTGGTTTCGTGTCCTCTCCCATGGTTGTAACGTAGAGATGGCTTTTTTCAGGAAAGACGCACTGGGATAAGCTGTCCCAGTTTTTGTCTACATCTAACCCTGCGGGTACGGTGTTTTCGAGGGGCTCTTTCCAAAACTTGTCTAATAACTCCTCCTGCACTAAAGGAGCATCTGGATGGGACAGCATAGTGCCCAACTCGACGAGTTCGGCATCAGAAGCCTCACCCGCCATTTTTTTTGCGAGCAACATCCATAAACGAGACTCATTGTTTTCCACCTTCATCAGCTTTATACAAGCTAGACAGTAAAACTGTGCGTTTACCCCTAAGCGGTATGAAAATAATTTTAGCTTATATTTTGGGGAGAAGAGAAGGAATTGCTGTAGCCAACTTCCTGAGAGCGATACTCATTTGGGTTTCTACAGTTTTAAGGGAAATATTTAGGATGTCTGCTACTTCCCGGTATTTCAGTTTATCTTCTTTTACTAGCAAGAAAATTAATTTGCATTTCGGGGGCATAACTTGAATAGCAGCGTTGATGATGCCGACCATCTCTGCTGAAATAAGGAGATCTTCAGGTGTTTGAATACTATAGCTGAGTTCTATGGCAGATAAATCAGGATCAGTTAGGGATTGAAGAGGATATTTTTTCCGATAATTGATTGCGGCATTTTTAACCGAGCTGTATAAATAAGTTTTTAGATGTTGAATGTCTGCGAGCTTTTCTTTTTGCAACCACACTTTTGCAAACACATCTTGCAGCACTTCTTCGGCGAGTTCTTTTTCGTAAACAAAAACAGTGGCAAAGCGAAATAATTCCTTGTACAATAGATAGTACAACTCCTTAAACGCAGTTTGGTCGCTGTGCTCGCCAATTCGGTTCTGTAAAAACCTGATATGACTTTCATTTACTGGCATCTCGAAATCAATCGATAAAACGGAAACAAATTATGTAGTTCGTTATTTTCCGCCCTAAAGATCATACATACAATGAAATCAGCAAATAGTTCTAAGGAATGGCAGGAATTTTATTTTTTGCTGTTAAATGTTACCAAGTAAAGCTCATTACTGTCCATTTATTTCAACCCCTATACATGCCCTTCTAATTAGATCATCTGGGGATCTGAGTTTTCACCAAGACATTTTTTTGTTACCGTTATTTTTAGCATGCATTCCATGTGCGGTCGTCGGCAGCAGGCAAACATTCTTTCCATTTTCCCGAAGGCAGTGACTGTAAAAAGCAGTGTGCTATACAGTGCCGGGATCAGTTTAAAATAAGGGAAATGTATAATGTTTACACGCTTTGCGCCGCACCCATTCTTATTAACTCAAATTAAATAGTATGGCAACGAAAAAAGAAGGCAGCGGTAAAAGTTCCAGCATCAAGAGCAGTACAAGTGGTGGCACGGCCGGCGGTGGTAGCAAGTTTACCGCAGCAGGAAGAAGTGGCGGCGGTAAAGCAAGTGGTGGTATGGGTAGTGCGGGCAAAAATGGCCAAGGCAACGAGACGGCTGCAACTGCTGGTTCGGGCGTAGGCAAAAGCAAGTCCGGCAGTGCATTTGCTAAAAAATGAGTCGTCCAGCTTTCCAACTTCGTAAGCGCCGGGGTAACCTTGGCGCTTTTTTTATTTTTGGTGAATAACACTGAGTCTGTCGGTTTCCAATGGCAAAAGTGACTGGGAGAACTTTATGCATCCCCTTCTCACCGATCAATGCCAATTGGAGAAATGCGAGGTCGGTTTTTTTGACTATTAATCATGCTCTGCCATTAGTAAAGCTTTGCCCCCGAAAAGTACGTGCCGCCAGTGGCATTGTCAATCAAAATGGCGGCACCACTATTTTGTTGTACCTGCGCTCCCACTTGGTCACCCGTACTTAATTTTAAAAGGGTGCTTAATTTTTGGGTATGCTGTGCACCTGTTGCTATCGGAGTTGACGTAAACCTTCTTCGTAACCCATTGATGTTGAGGTACAGATTCTCGGTGCCTGTTAAACCGTTCCAATAAACAGAAACTTCAATCTGATACATGCCGGCTGATGGCACAGTATACACTCCTGTTGCGGGGTTGAAATTATCGCCACCATCATCTAAGCCCTGGCTGTTAAAGACGAGGTTTACAAAACTGTTGTTGAGTATGGAAATGTCTGCGCCCATGTTGGCAGAAAATGCAATAGCAGTTGCTTCCCAGACACTATTTCCCTGGTTATCTGTGGCGGTTAAAACAGCCCCAGCAGCAGCACTTCCGTTGTTTAATTTTAAATCTCCATTGATGTCGGTATTGCCATTTTTATACACCACCATGGCGTTGCTTCTGGCATTGGTTGCAGTACCGTTTCCAATAATAAACACTGGGTCTGTTGCAACCCCCGTTACTTTATTGCTCGTAATGATAGAATCATTGAGTCGCCCAATAGTTAAAGATCCATAAGCCCTTGCAGTCGTTCTTTCTCCCATTGAAGTAGAAATATCGCCTGACGCTAAGGAGGAGTTTCCCATTGTTGTGGAAATAAGTCCGAGTGCAACAGTGTTGTTTCCAAGAGCTGTAGCAGCAATACCTGAAGAGTGTGATCCATTTCCCATTGCAGTAGAAAAGATACCCGTTGCGGTGGTAAATCTACCCATTGCCATAGAAGAGAGTCCTGATGCAATGCTGTTTTCACCCATCGCTGTAGATGAACTGCCTGAAGCGAGAGAGTTAAACCCTACTGCCGTTGAATAAGTACCGGATGCTGTGGAAAAGCTCCCCATTGCAACCGAAGATATATTTGATGCAACTGTGTTGTCGCCAATGGCAGTAGAATAGTTGCCCGAGGAAATAGTTTGATTGCCGAAGCTGGTTGAGTTATCACCCGAAGCAGTTGTATTTTGACCTACGGCAAAAGAAAAGTTACCAATGCTGGATTTGTCCCATTCAGTAGAAGAAACTTTACCTGCCCTAAAAGCAGCTTTGTCTGGGTACCACATCATTCTGGTACCAGCGCCGCTCACCGGCGGGTTTGCCTGAAATGCCGGAGGAGGTAAGGTGGCCGGACCTGAAAATAAAACGTTGCTGTCTTTCACATGCAGCATTGCCAAAGGAGAAGAGGTGTTGATGCCTACTTTACCAATTTGTGCTTGAGCCCAGAAGGCTGCGACTAATAGAGCAATTAAAGTTGATATTTTTTTCATACTGTAGATGCTTTATTTTTCAATGTTAACACCGGCTAATTTCAGCGTTTCCCCACTTTAAAACTATCCCTTAATCAAGTGAGGCGATTGCGCTTGTTACGCTGGGCACAGCAGTGCCTGCAGAAGCCGATGCCTTTCGGCAAATCAACTTATTTGTACCCTGCAAAGAAGTGGCTGTTGAAAACGGCGGTACAAACGGCGCACTCCCTTACTTGGTGTCGCCATTTTATGAGGAGTCGGGATCCCAATAGTTATATACATTATCTTAGTCATATGAAAGGTTTGCAAATTGGGCTGTGGGTGCGCCCTGCGGGTGGTTCTGCGGGTACAGCTCATCCGCCAATATTTAACCCGTCAATCAAATCTATTAATAATATGAAACAGTTTTGTTCACTCGAATTCTCAACAATTTTATGCGCCGGCAGCTATGCACAAAACGTAGGCATAGGAGCTACTTCCCCGTTAATGCCCCTCCATGTTTCCAGTTCTTCTGACAGAGCATTGGTTATGTTAGAAAACCAGAATGTGTTGAACGCAGGCATCAATGCCGGTGCATATTTCAGAACCGGTGGCCGATACACTGGTGCCATTAAAACTATCGGTACAGCTGCTTTTGATGCACGCCTCGCCTTCTTTACTTTTAGTACGCCCAATGCAAACAGTCTGCAGGAACGTCTGACTATTTCAGACGATGGCAAAGTGGGCATTGGGACCGCCACCCCTTCTGCAGTGCTAGACGTAAACGGCACAATGAGAGTTAGAGGTAACGGCGCTGCGGGTGGAAATGTTTTAACCTCAGATGCTACCGGCAACGCCAGCTGGCAGCTCCCGGCACCGGCAGCCGCCCTAAACACAGGCTTCTCGGTAAGCGCTAACACATCAGTAACTATTGGCGACGATTTATCGGCCGTAATTCCCTTCAACAATAAAACCTCCACCTACCGGTTTGATGACGGTAATAACTTTAACGTAACGGGCAATGCGTTTGTCGCTCCTACAACCGGGGTTTACTCCTTTACCATTTCTGCAGGTGTCGCTGCCGAAGCTGTGGCAGCCGATGGCATCATCCGACTGGGCGTTCTGGTTAACGGTTTTAGCAGAAATGCTCCGAGCAGCGAAATGCAGGCCTTTAATGGAAAGCTTCTGCCACGAACTCTCCATTTAACCGTGCTCTTAAAACTCGATGCGGGAGATGCTGTAACCGCACAAATTTTCAATAACACCGGTGCTTCAATATCGACCGACACTGGGAACAAATGCAATTTTAGCGGATACAGAATGTACTAGCAAGAGCACCGGAAGCGTCCATCAAATTACCATTTCATTATATGCAGCCATGGTTTGTTTCTTTACTAACCATGGTTATTATTTTTATTATGGAACAATGAAAGCCAAAAAAATATCGTGTATGGTTGTAATATAAAACCGAATCAGTGTTGCAAGATGCAGCAGGGCTACAGCCTGCCCTTGTTGCCACGAGGCCGTTGCTAAAGGTTAGCACCCCGTATTGATGTCGGAAAAAAAAAGATAGTTCTCGGAGTATACGGTATGATGTTTGTCATTTACTCAACAGAAATAATCAAACACCTATCTTTGCAACATCGGTTCAAAGCAAGATAGGCCGGTTTGCAAACATTTATCCTCCAATATCCCATCACAAAGACTTCAATCAACTATTGATTGAACTTCCAACTCCCCTGCAAGTTTCCAATATCCCTTCTACAAAGACTTTTGTCCATTCACCAATGGACTACTTACCATCTTATCTCATAGAAAAGAATAATTATGAAAAGGTCTTTAGTCTTTGCCACCACGCCTCTATTAGTAACCAATGAAATTCTCCAGAGCAATCAGTATACTGATTCATTTCTCAAAAGTTGTTGTTTAAAACCTGCAAATAGTGTAATCCATTCCCCAGATTACATAGCATCGTTATATGATAATAGTTCGTACCCCAGGTTGCGAAAAAGGTTTTGAAAAATCAATAAATAAAATAAGAATCTGTTGCTCGCGGGCAAACCATAAAAATCTTCAGCACAAAAATCTCCAGATCCCTTCAAAAATATTTCTATCATCCTTTGAATAGCATCATTGATATTATCTCATTCTTAAACAAAAAAAATTATGAAAACGTCTTTACTTTTTGCGATTATGATCGCATTCACACTCAACAGCAGTGCACAAAACCTTCCTCTATTCGAAAATTTTCAAAATGGCCTTCCCCCGGGATGGCAGTTGAAATCTGCAGAAATTGACACCTACGACAGAACGGTTAATGGCAACTGCGTAACCGGCAACCGAGGCATTGTTACTGGCCCATCTGTTGGAAGCAGCGGGAACAATAAATCTGGTTTTTTAACTGACACCCTACGCTCTGTGCAGGCAGATGCTTTTGTAACAGTAAGTTTTGAAGGTTTTGCTTTTAAAGGGAACCGTTTAAGGTGCCAGGACCAACTTACCGGAGCAAATGCATGTACAGCTATCGGAGAGGTCTTTATTGTGTCAGTTGCTACCGGCGATACTATCGGAAGCAGTGGTGCTATCAATTTAAATTTTACATCAGGACAGAATACAATCATCACTCAGGTTAATGCTGGCGTTGCCCCCAATACAGAGTTTAGGGTTTTGCTGGATGTTAGCCAATTGAGCTGTACTGTAAATGGTTCAAAGAGATTCGTATTAGACAATGTACTAATTTCTGTAACTGCAGGCGGTCCCCTTTCTGTAAAGTTTAAATCAGTTAAGGCTTCACGTTCTTCTGCCCAAAACGTAATGGTGAACTGGGTAACAGCGTCAGAACAAAACAACAGCGGTTTCTATGTGCAGCGTAACACAAAAGGCAGTTGGGAAAACATCAGCTTTGTGGCCAGCAGGGCAACTGATGGAAACAGTAGTGCTGATCTAAGTTATTCCTTTACGGACGCAAACAACCACAAGGGTATTTCACAATACAGGATCGTACAGGTTGACATATCTGGTGTACAAAAAACGAGTGATGTGGCCATCGTAAAAGGCGAGCAAGGCGGTAAGATTACGATCTTCCCTAACCCAAGCATAGATGGAAAAGCCACCGTTTTGTTTGAAGATCAAAACAGCACACGGGATATTATGCTCATTGATATGAGCGGCAAGGTAGTTAAGCAGTGGACCAATGTGACTTCCAATAGCGTGAGACTGGATAATTTAACACCTGGTTTTTACAGCGTGAGAATATTTAATAAAACTACCGGTGAGCAGAACGTACAAAAGCTCAGTGTAAACAACAGGTAGAAATAGAAATGAGTTGGTGAGCTGGCACTACTATTACACCGTGCTTGATGACTATAGTAACCATCTTAAAAGCTCCTAAAAAAGTCTGCTCGTTTGCGGACTTTTTTAGGAGCTTTTTTTATTGACCTGACTGAACAGCAAACCATGCGGCTGTAAAGACTGGCGTCCTGGCTCCTATAATATAGCAGCAGTAAAATAAATTAAGCCGCCAGGCAGGCGTCATACCGGTGCTCGGGACGGCAACAGTTATGTTTTATACTTGGCCTGCTCAGTGTGGCAAGCCAACTCGATGTCCTCATTTTTTCGTGTAAACAAGAAAGTGTTGGATGGGTAGAAAATCTTTTTTTGCGGATAGCTTAAATCCGTTTGCTTCAAGTTCTTTGTTAAGTTGAGCAACAGTTGTTTTGTGCAGCGGCTTAATGGGAACAGAAGGATCTTCGCCACGGTATTCGAGCAAGACAAGTTTGCCGTCAGGCCGTAAAGCTTGGTGCAATGCCTGAAGCATTTCTTTTGGGTAGGCAAGCTCGTGATAGACGTCTACCATCAAAGCAAGGTCGGTACTGTTTGCAGTGAGGTTTGGCGTACGCTCTGCACCCTTCACAATGGTAACCACGGAATCACCCGTTGCTAATTTGCGTTGATTAAGTTGGCTGATCATTTCGTTTTGGATCTCTACCGCATATAGTTTGCCCATGGGTATGCGTTGCGCAATTCTAAA
>JAYTBG010000393.1:0-2942 GCA_043737055.1 Chitinophagaceae bacterium
AATGCTTATGAAAACATACAGAATAGTGCATTAGAAGAATTGGTAGTTTGCGACACAATACCGGTTCGTGGAATTTGTGATAAAATTAAAATTTTATCTGTAGATGAGCTTTTTGCAGTGGCTTTGCGAAATGCTTACGAAAATAAAAGTATAAACAGTTTATTTATTAGGGGAAGATTAAGAGAAAAATAAAGCACTTTGATAAAAAATAATCAGCAAACAGGTTTATACGGTGAAAAGTGGAAAAATGTTAACTTCCCTTTTGAGCACAGCAATGACTACAGTTTAGAGGTCTCAAATTTTGGAAGAATACGGTCTTATAACAAATTATCTAACGGTAATATTTTATCGGGTTCAATAACGGAAGGCTATAAAATAATAAGATTAAAATTTTTTAAACCCAAGGATCCTTCAGCAACTAAAAAGGCAACAGTATTACAAAAGAAAATTTTTAATGCCTTAAAAAGTGTTAAGCTGCTTAAAGAAGAAGACGAATCTATTGCTGTAATTAAAGAGGCAGATGTAATTTTAAAAAAATTAAAAACGGGGTATTCAAAACTGCTTGCACAAAATACCAAGGATAGAACAATTCACTATCATTCACTTATACATAGGCTTGTTGCAGAACATTTTCTAACGGGAAAAGCACCCCTTAAAACAATAGTTGCACATTTAGATTACGAAAAGTTAAACAATGAGGTAAAAAATCTGAAGTGGATGACCCCCGAAGAAAATTATGCCCATCAGAAGAACAGCCCATTTGTAATTAATGAAAAGAAACGGCGTATTGAATATGGCGGTACAGGAAATAAAAATTATAAACTCACGGTTACAAAAGTTATGTTGCTTAAAAAGATGCTTAATGAAGGTAGAAAATCAGTGAAGCAACTATCTAAACAATTTAAAGTGAGTGACATGCAAATAATAAGAATAAGGAGAGGCGAGAACTGGCAGGCCATACCTGCAGCTGAATAATTGTATATGAGAAGTTTAGTTTAAAGGGTGTTTTATAGCCCTAAAATCACTATTTTTGCACCTCATAAAAAATTAACTAATGAAAACAATTACAATCGAAGGACAACTGAGGACCGAAAGCGGAAAAAAAGCCACCCGCCAACTTCGCTCTCAGCAACTTGTGCCAGCTGTAATTTATGGTGGTAAATCTGAGATTAGTTTTTCAGCACCTGCATCTGCATTTAAGAACATCGTATACACAGCCGAGTTTATGGTGGCAGAGGTTACGGTGAGCGGTTCTACACACCGTTGTATTTTAAAGGATCTGCAGTTTGATAAAGTTAGTGATTCGCTGATTCACATAGACTTTCTTGAGTTGGTAGAGGATAAGAAAGTAATCGCTTCTCTCCCCCTAAAATACATTGGCACTGCAGCAGGGGTAAAAGCCGGTGGTAAGTTGGTTACCAAGATGAAGTCTGTAAAAGTGAAAACTTTGCCTAAGTATCTCAAAGAATTTATTGATGTAGATATTTCTGCACTAGAGTTAAATGAGAATATAAGAGTTCAGGACATTGTTGCTGATAATATGGAAATCATGAACTCTCCCCGCATTCCGATAGCTTCGGTTACTATGACCCGTCAATTGAAACAAGAAGAGGCTACCGCAGCTAAAACTGCGACTGCTACTAAAAAATAATCAGCGATAACCGTTCGTAAAATAAGTGCCCTTCTAAAGGGCATTTATTTTTTATACATGTGGCAAAAGTTAAACTTAATTACCTTTGCCACCTCAAAATTATACAGCATGGGAATGGATAGAAATACCCTCATTGGGTTCGGTTTGATAGGAGCTTTGCTTATTACAATGTTTGTAATAAATAGTAAAAGCAGGCTTGCTTACGAAGGGGAGCAAAAACGAATTGCTGATTCTCTTGCGGCTTTAAAACCAACGGTAGACACAGTTGAAGCAAGGCTAGACATGGCCAAAGCCGAATCTCAAAAAGTTGCACTTCAGCAACAAAGCGGTTTTGAACCCGGTGTTACATCTGCTCAAATGGTCGAGGTAAAAAATGAATTGATAACGGTGACATTTTCGACCAAAGGAGCTCAACCGGTAAAAGTTGTACTTAATAAATTTAAAAAAGCAGATGGCAGCCAGGTTGTACTGCAGCAAGGTGGGTTCAATAAATTTTCCTACGCCGTAAATGGAGCAAACAATCGAACTGCGCAAACGGACGATCTTTTTTTTACAGCAAAGCCTATAATCACCAATGCCGATAAATCTCAGACTCTCACTTTTAGTTTTAAAGATTCTGCGGGAAAAGAATTGGTTCATCAGTATACCGTGAGACCACTGGATTATATGATGGACCTAAATATTTCGTTCAACGGCGTTCCGCAACTATTTACGCAGAACACGGTTAACTTTCTTTGGCAGGCAGAAGCAGAACAGGTAGAGAAAGACCACAAGTATGAATTGACCCAAACGCATATTGCTTTCAACGAAAATGGTAACTACGACTTTGAATATGTGGGTAGCGGCGATGACTTAAAGTTTAAAAAGCCAGTGGACTGGATAGCTGTAAAGCAGCAATTTTTTGCAACAGCATTGATAGCCAAGGATAAGTTTACATCGGCCGGAGTCAACTGGCTGTCACCAGCCGACAGCAGTAATTACATTACACGTGCGGTAACAAATGCATCTATAGTTTTGCCGGCAGCCAACAGTGCCAGCATACCTTTACAATTTTACTATGGCCCAAGTGATTATAACATTTTAAAAAAGTATGACAACCAACTTGAAAACATGGTGCCCTACGGCAGTGGTGTATTTGCTTTTGTGAAGTATATAAACCGATACTTTCTTTTGCCCGTTTTCGATTTTCTACAAAAACATGTTGCAAGTATGGGTATTGTCATACTCCTGCTCACCTTACTTATCCGTTTAATTACGTCTCCTATTTTATACAAAAGTTATCTAAGTGGGG
>JAYTBG010000394.1:0-7202 GCA_043737055.1 Chitinophagaceae bacterium
GAAGGATCTATTCCTTTTACCTTGCTTGATATGAGCCATAAATTTTGGCCGGCAAGAGAAAGAGAAGCATTTTGGATACGGGTTTTTCTTAAGAGCGCCTTGGGCAGGTTGAACCCAACAGACAACTCTCTTAACTTCATGTAGGATGCATCATACAGCCAGTTCTCCCAAACAGAAAACAAGGCTCCCTCATACAAATCCTGTGCTTCTACATAAACACTATTAGGCTTTTTTGTAACCTCATTCAGACCATTTAATTTTATGCCTCCCCCATCGCTTACGGCATCTCTCTTTGGTTTTCCACGATCATTTAAACCCGCAGTTTCGGCGGCGAGGCCAGAATAGGAATTAAACATTTTAGTGGTTGAAATAAACAACCCGCCTTTTTGAAAATCCACTACAAAAGAAGCGAAGAAGTTTTTATAGCTGATGCTATTAGAAAATCCCCCGGTAAACTTTGGAAGGATCGAACCCAGTTCCTGGTTATCTTCTGTTACATAAAATCCGTCATTCCCTATCAATCGCTGGCCGGTGGTGGGATCTTTTTTAATACCGTTACCCACAATCAAACCATAAGGTTTACCAATTTTTGCATTAAGCGAAACAGCCGGAGAGCCTACAAAGCCAAACGCAATGTTAGAACCATCTAAACCTGTTTGAATGTTATCAATGCCGTCGGCTAGTGCAACTACTTTGTTCCGGTTAACACCGAAATTGACGTCTATATCCCAGCTGATCTTATCGTTTTTAATGGGTATCCCCCCCAGAGTAATTTCATAGCCATAGTTTTGAATATTTCCTGCATTAATTAATTGGGAAGTATAACCTGTTGAGCCTGGCACACTCACCGGCAGGATCTGCCCTTTCGCCTCCCGGAAATAATAATTTACATCAAGCCTTGCCCTATTTTTTAAAAATTTCAAATCTAGGCCGGTCTCATAACTGGTAGATAAAGTAGGCTTCAGTTTGTCGTTGGGCCGCTGGTTGGGGATTGTTTGAAGAGAATAACTGATGTTACCATTGCCTGCTGGCTTCACATAGTTTGGCCCCAGCGGAAATGACGCCTGGGTATTGTAAGGCCCTACATCGGTGCCTACTTTTGCAACAGATGCTCTAAACTTTCCGAATGATAAGAAACTGCTTTTACCGAGCAACTCAGAAAACACAAATGAACCTGAAGCGCTGCCATACACGTATGAGTTATTACCTTTTGCCAGGGTAGACGATACATCGTTGCGTATACTAAGGTCGAGGAAGATCATATTTTTGTAGCCCAGGAATGAATACCCATACAGGCTGTTCACTTTGCGTGTACTTGAAAAGTTAGTAGCGTTTTTCTCATTCAGGGAGTTGCTTACGTTGAACACATTTGGAATGATGAAGCCACCGTTAGTAGAAGCGGTAAGATTGTTATTTTGCTGTTTCATCAGTTCGCCAAAACCTGCTACCCGCAAAGAAAAATCGGAAAATGTTTTTTCATATTCTATGGAGCCTAGAAAATTAGTTTCCCTGAACCTCGATTCAAAAGCCGCATACCTTGGAGTGTTGATGGTATATGATGCTGTTTTTGCTGCGCCATTGCTGTTAACAAAATTCCCCCTGGCAATGGCAGATAGTTTTATGCCTTGTGGAAGTTTGTAACTAAGGGTGCCACTTCCATATACCCTCTGGACATAAGTATGGGAGGTATTTTCATTAACCTCTGTATAGGGATTATCCCAATACTTAGCCCCCAAGTTGGTAGGGGAAGATATATTCCAACTTGTAAAAGTGCCATCCGGCCTTTTGTAGCGTTTTAATTTATCAATTTCAATGTTTCTGTGAAACCACTGATTGAAGGATCCTGTGGTCTGTGTGCCGTAACCTTCCTGGGGTACGTTGAACTGATCTTCAAACACATAGTTTATGTTCGTAGTTGCCTGCAGGCTTTTATTCAAGTCGAGGGTATTATTAAAAGCCATCCAGTTTTTTTGTAATCGGGAATTAGGCATAACGCCGGTTCTGGAAAGATTGGTAAACGAAAACCTGCTGTTAGACTCGTCGCCCACTTTGGAGAAAGCAATGGTAGTGTTGTGGGCTACCCCTGTGTTGAAAAAATCTCTGACATTATTGGGTTGTGCAACAAATGGTTTGAGCTTGCCAAAGTCTGCATCTGTGCTATCCCATGCATACCACGGCGCATGCAAAGTACCATCCATTTTAGGACCCCAACTTTCATCTACATCATAGCGATAATATCTGGCTCCATTTAACACAGCAAGATTAGCAGGCATAGTAGCAGGGTTGTGCGCAAAAGTGAGCCAGTCTTTAGAAACTCCGCCACCATATTCATTTTGATAATCGGGCAGAATATAAACTTTCTCAAAAGTGCTTGTATGATTTAGCTCTACACCAATACCTTTTCGGCTACCTTTTTTAGAAGTGATTACAATAGCTCCTTCCGAACCTCGTTGTCCGTACAACGCAGTGGCAGCTGGGCCTTTTAACACATTCACCGATTCAATATCGTCTGGGTTAACACCGTCCGAATTAGCGATGACACCATCGATCACGTATATTGGATTACCGCCACCGAGCGTATTCACCCCCCGTAGCCGGATAGTGGAGGTTCCAAACTTAGCACCAGACCCACCCCTTATTTGTACACCTGCAATCTTACCTGCAAGGGCTGTATTGATGTCGGCGATTTTAGTGCTCGTAAGTTTGTCAGCAGAAATTTTTTGTGTAGCATAGCCAATAGATCGCTGACTTCTGCTAACTCCTAGTGCGGTTGTGAGCACGACTTCCTGCAGCTGGGCTGTGGCAGGTTGTAAAATAATGTTCCAGTCTGTAGTGGTCTGTACGGGGAGTTCCACTGCTGCATAACCTTGCAAGCTAATAACCAAGGTGGCATCGTCAGCAGTGGTAGAAATAGTGAATTTACCTTCGGAGTCGGCCACCGTCCCTTTTGTTTTGCCTTTTACTGTTACCGATGCAAAGGGTATTGCTTTCCCCTCATCGTTTCGTACCTGGCCCCCGATAATTTTTTGCGCCCAAGCTGCAGTAGTAAAAATAAAGCTAAGCAGTATTAAGACTGAAAGTTTTCGCATGTTGTTTTAGTTTTTAAATGAAGAACCCGTTAAACGGTATATGGTTGAGCGACTAAGATCGGAACAAGCTGCACCAGATTTTGGACGTATCAACAGGCACACGGCAACCTTCAACCAACAGGCATTATCTACACAACTAAAACATATACGGCCACTTTCCTATCCTTTAAGGATAAATAAGCGTCGATTAAAAATGGTAAGAGTTCCCCAAAACGGAGACGAAAAAAAGATGCCGGGATCTGGAATATTGATGCGAGAGCTATCAGCGGATTAAAGTGTACCACTACTTTCCAGGGACCCTAATACTAGTTCCTTGTAGCTTCGGCCTATGGGGATTTTGTGGCCGCCTATTTCTACATCAGTGGCAGTAAAAGCTCTTATTCTTTTTTTGGATACTATGAATGACCGGTGAATCCGGATAAAAGTATTCTTGCCTAATTGGTTCTCGATATCAGCAAGCTGATACTTGGCGAGGTAAGTGTCACTGGCCGTAACAATACTGATGTATTCTTTTTTGCTCTCTATAAACAGCACTTCATCTGTGTAGATTTTAATTTTCTTTTTATTGATATTGATTAAAAAGAATGGTTCAGCCGTTGTGGTGTGTAAAGGGGTTGCCACCGGGGTCAACACTTTTCCATTTTCCTTCAACCTGTTTACCGCTCCGATAAAACGTTGGAAACTGATGGGCTTCAACAGGTAGTCCACCACATTCAGTTCATAGCCGTCCAGGGCATACTCTCTAAACGCTGTGGTGATGATAATCTGTGGTGGCGATTTTAAGGTCCGGATAAAATCGAGGCCTTTTAATTTTGGCAGGTTAATGTCCAGGAAAACCACGTCAATATTCCCTGCCTTCAATAAATCGAGCGCATCCAGCGCATTGCTGGCTATTGCTTCCAACTCAAGGAAGGAAATCTGCCTGATATAATCCTGGAGTATTTCTGCAGCAAGGGGCTCGTCTTCTACCACAAGGCATCTATATTTTTCCATAGCTATTTAAATTAATAAAAAGGTTAACCCTAAAGGTAGGGAGTGTATTGTCTACCGTTACTTTGTACTCGCCGTAGAGCAATTCAAGCTGACGCCTCGTGTTAGATAGACCAATACTGTTGGGCTGCTTATGCAGTATAGATTCTTCAAAACTATTTTCGATGCTGAAGGATAACTGTCCTTTCTCACACTTTAAATGCAAATGAATAAATGATGCGTGCTGATTTTCGCTTGCCCCATGTTTGAAGGCATTTTCAACAAGTGGCAAAATTAGCAGCGGGGTAATTTCCTGCGTAAGATCATCTATCTCTTTTATAAAACTAAGGTTTAAAAGATCTGTATACCGGATGCGTTGTATCGAAATATAATCGTCCAGAAACGCTATTTCCCTTTTAATGGAAATGGTATTGCTACCGGATTCATAAAGCATAAAACTGAGTAATTCTGATAGTTTTAAAACCACTTCCGGTGCTTCGTCACTTTTTTTTCGGGTGAGGGCATAAATATTATTCAGGGTGTTGAACAGAAAATGTGGGTTCATCTGGTTCTTCAGCATTTGTAGCTCTGTACTAAGTTTATCCTGCACCAATACTTTCTCCCTTTCTTTTGCCGCCAGCAGACTGCTCACAAATTGCATCGCCACCAGTGCCCCGGCCGGGAAGGCCATTTCTATCATGATGCTTAAAAATTTCCGGGGATCAAAAAAGAATCTTCCTGCCACCACTTCATACCCATACACATGGGGCAACACCAACTGCCGGGCCAACAAAATTATACAACAAATAGAGAAAACGTAAGACAGCACAATGAGGCCGATGTTCACCCATGACCAACCTCGTTTCTCCACCATTTTAGCAAGACCAACATAAACAAGATAATAAGCAAACGCAAGATGAGGTATCATGTAAAGGATTGCCCCTACAAATGCTCTTATAATGGTGCTCTTTTCTGAAAGGCCTACCAGGTAGGTCTTTAGCCAGAAATACTCCAGGCAGGTCATCAAACCCCAGTAAAATGTCCAAAATATAAGATGGCTACTCACTCTTTTCATGGCATCAAAAATCCACTAAAAAGGAGATACTACGCAAAATAATACGCAATAACCCAAACCGGGCACTCAACGACGCTAATCTATAAACCAACTGCAGATTGAAACCGTCAAATTCCAAAATCTATCTATACACAGCAGGGCACTTACTCTTAACACAAAGGATTTCTGATTTACAGAAAGTTATTTTTGTTATTTAAAGCCCTAACAAGTTGATGCTAACCTTAAAACTTATGCAATGCCATCCTTAAAATTGTCCCATGCACTGATGCTACTGAGGGTAGCCACTGCCCTTGTTTTTTTCCTACACGCCATAGCCAGGGTTTGGAATGATACGATTGGCATATTTGGTTCATTCTTAAATCAGAAAGGGTTAGTCATTGGAACTCCCCTTGTATGGGCAATCACAGCGTTTGAGCTTATTGGCGGAGTGTTACTGGCAATTGGTAAATTCAGCAAGCTGGTTTGCTTCGGTTTTCTAATCATCTTACTGGTAGGCATCGTATTAATTCATTTCTCTAACGGTTGGTTTGTAGGAGAGCATGGCACCGGCGGAATGGAATACAGTTTTATCCTGATCATAGCACTCCTTACTGTGATGAGTGCGGAAGAACAAAAAAGCAGGCCTGGAGGAGACCAGTTTTGGGCATTTAAAAAATGATGCTCTTCATTGCCCTCTGCACTTTAAGTAAGAGCTTACCCGAAAAAAAGAGGGTGGTTGCATGGAATTAATGTTGTGGTAAAACCCACAGGCCCCGGTGCTGCCTCTACCCTGCTCACACAGTCCTCCTGTTTTCATGGATGTGCAAACAAACTCCGTCAAATAAGACCGCTATTTTATGGAGCGTGCCTGCGGATAGCATTTCCGGAGAGATAGCGGCATCTAATAGCAACCATGCTGGGATTTATTCCGCAGACACATCAGTCACCGCTTCACAACTGCGAGGGGGTACGTTGGGTTTGTTCCCAAAGTTCTGGATGTTCCCCAAAACGTACTACTTTCTGAGAGCATTATCAATAACGATCTGGAGATCTTCCGGTATTTCCATAGGCTGTAGTGGAGGTACATTGGCCCCGCCTGTATTGCCGATGGGCACTGTGCCTACAAAAGATTTTACTCCACCGAATACCAGCCTAAGAATTTGTCCGAAGACATCCTTCGAACTTTTAATTTTAAACGCAAACTTCAGCATTTGCCAATTCACATAACTATGTTGCACGGGCCATCGCTGCCCGGGAATATGGGCTCTTTCGTAGTGATACCAACACTGTTGCGAGTGCCCCCGGATTAAAAAAAGCCTTCGCTTTTTTAAGTTCATCCCCGTAATAAGGATACAGCAGTTTCGGCATGTTTACATAAAGTTTCATGGCAATTTGTGTATGATGATAAATGTGTTTTAAGTCCAGGTTATTACATATTGGTCATTGTAGCCGCTACAAAAAATACAGCTCCAGATTTACCGCTTCAAAGAGTTCCAAAGATTCAGCGTACATCGTGTAAAGTTTTTAAATATCACATCGACTTACTCCTTACACTACCGCAACTCTACACATTCAAAACCCTTAGTTTGCAAAAGGGCAATTGTAGCCTCGGTTATTTCTGCATGGCTCTCGATGCGTAAGATGTTGTCGCAGTCGCTTAGATCAAAGTTCCAATGAGCCTCCAGTAATAACGAGTTGAGATGGGAACCTAAAGACCGAATTTCTGTCTTGCTTTTTACCGAAGTTTTGAATACAAAGACCATTTTATCAGCTTGTTTTGTTGAAATAGATATTCTTATTTATTTATGCATTTAGGTATTACGAAGCAAAGAAAAACGCCGGCCTATTTGTTTAGCCTGTGAAAAATAATTAAACCCCCTAGTCCTAAAATAATACAGGTTAAAAACCAGGGAATAGGGTTTCGTTCAAATAACGGAACATACACCACTGTAAACAAAAATAAAAGCACGCCTAGGTAATTCCATATTCTAGCAGCCTCCACTGCAGTGGTAGGCAAAAGAGCTTTTTCCTGCTGGCGACTACTAACCCGGAATAATGGCAGCAACTTGTCATACTCCCAAAGGACTAAA
>JAYTBG010000395.1:0-2918 GCA_043737055.1 Chitinophagaceae bacterium
TGCGGGTGAACAGCATTGAGAACTTCGTGCCCTGTTGTTTCTAATTTTCTTGCAACTACGGCTTCTGCAATGATTTCCGTTACGTTCATACCAATCATATGACAGCCGAGGAACTCACCATACTTGGCATCGTAAATTACTTTTACAAAGCCTTCGGTAGCGCCCGCTGCACTTGCTTTACCGCTAGCCATAAAGGGAAACTTGCCAACCTTTAGTTCGTATCCCGCTTCCTTGGCAGCCTTCTCTGTATAACCCACACTCGCAATCTCTGGTACGCAATAAGTACAACCCGGAATGTTATTGTAGTCTATAGCTTCAGGCTTATGACCACTCAAATGCTCGGCGGCATTGATGCCTTCTTTGGTAGCAACATGCGCTAATGCCTGGCCCGGAGTACAATCGCCAATTGCGTACAAGCCCGGCACATTGGTTTGTTGGTTGACATCTACAATGATCTTTCCTTTATCGAGCTTAACGCCTAATTCTTCCAGCCCAATGCCTTCAATGTTGGCTACTACGCCCACAGCACTTAATAAAATATCAGCCTCTATCACCTGCTCGCCTGTGGCAGTTTTTACGGTAGCTTTTACACCGTTGCCGGTTGTATCTACTTTTAAAACCTCACTATTGGTAAGGATGGTAATTCCTTGTTTTTTAAATTGTTTTTCCAGCTCCTTGCTGATGTCTTCATCTTCTACCGGCACGAGTCGTGGCATAAATTCTACCATGGTAACTTTTGTACCCATGCTGTTGTAGAAATACGCAAACTCAGAACCGATAGCACCGCTTCCACAAACGATCATGCTTTTTGGCTGCTCGGGCAACACCATCGCCTTACGATAGCCTACAATTTTTACATCATCTATGGGTAGGCTTGGCAGTTGACGTGCCCGGCTGCCGGTAGCGATTACGATATTTTTTGCTTCTACAATTTGTTTGCTGTTATCGGCTGCTGTTACCTCGATCTTATTTGCAGCTACCAGTTTACCATTGCCCATTATCACATCTATCTTATTTTTCTTCATAAGAAACTGTACTCCCTTGCTCATTTTATCGGCTACCCCTCTGCTGCGTTTGATCACACCGCCAAAGTCGGCAGTTACCTCGCCCGTGCTGATGCCATAATCGGCTGCATGTTTGGCATAATCGTATACCTGCGCACTTTTTAATAATGCTTTGGTGGGAATGCAACCCCAGTTCAAACACACACCACCGAGGCTTTCTTTTTCAATGATTGCAACTTTTTTTCCTAACTGACTTGCCCTGATTGCAGCAGGATAGCCGCCCGGTCCGCTCCCTAACACTATAACGTCGTATGCCATAAAATAGGTTGATTTTTTTTGAATGAATGAGGTGCAAAAGTACTTTGAAAGCGTCTATTTGCCAAAGCAATTTTTTGTGCTTTTAACCTTCTATAAACCGGTTTCGAGGCATTTCTGTTTAACTTTAGCGCTCATGAAAAAAGTACTGTTTATTCTTTCTTTAATGCTTTGCCTTTGTGCAGCGCATGCACAGCCAATAAAAAAATGGCAGGTAACAGACCTGGAAAAATACATGAAGGACAGTAGCAGCAAAGTTTTGGTCATTAACTTTTGGGCCAGCTTTTGCAAACCTTGTATTGCAGAAATTCCATCGTTTATCAAGATAACAGATGCACACAAAGCGGAAGGCGTATCCTTGCTTCTGGTTAGCCTTGATCTGCCATCGTTTTATCCTGAAAAAATTGCCAGGTTTGCAAAGCAGCGAGGTTACAAGGCAAACATCGTTTGGTTAAATGAAACAGATGCCGATTATTTCTGCCCCAAAATAGATCAAAGCTGGAGCGGCTCTATTCCTTCAACCCTTATTCTAAATACCAAAACAGGTTACCGAAAATTTATTGAAGACGAGATAGCCGTATCCGATTTTGAGAAAGAGGTTAAGCTTGCGCTCGCAAGTGAATAGTTGCAGGAGGATTTACTGCTTCCAATACAACGACTTGCGTGTTTTTACATTTTGCCTGATGTTGCTATAAAAAAGATTGATGTCGCCCACGTGATAATTTTGTTCCTTCAATAAAAAGTTGCCGAAGAAACGGGGTTTACTGCTCCACAAAATATTTTTATAAACTTGCGCATCGGTAACTCCCGGCGATACCCTGTTAAATTTGAGCAACACTCCTCCTCTGTTTAATTGGGCAGGTGCAAACAGTGTATCGGTTGTCCAGGTAAGCGGATTGGTAACTACTGCCTTAAACGTTTCTTTTAATACATACTCGCTCCCTTCGGAACCTCTTTTAAAAGTACGCCAGCTTACAAAACAACCTGTGGCCAGTGAGTCTTTGCAGGGCTGCAGCACTGTAAAATAGGATGCTGGTACCGGCATGCCAATCAGGTAGGCGCATACCAGTTTATTAATTAAAGTCTGGCCTTCAAAAAACTCTTTCAATAGCCGGGCTGCATGAGTGGTACCCTGGCTATGTGCTGCAATGATTATCGGCCTGCCATGGTTAAACTCTTTAAGATAAGTTTCAAAGGCAGTTCTAACGTCTTGATACGCCAATTCGAAAGCCTGTCTTGACCTGGCAGTGTCTGCAGTAAAATAATTGTTGTAATGAGCCTGGCGATACCGTGGTGCAAATACCCGGCACCCGGCATTGAAGACGCTTGCCTGGTAAAGCATCGAAGAATAATCTGTTTTGTTGTTAATGGCAGCATCATCTATTGGCGCATTGCTGTTACTATCTGTTGAACTGGTAAGGGTAGTGGGATGAACGAAGAAGACATCGATGGTTTGGTCAGGCGGGTATTTCTTTCGCATCGGCTTGGGAACACTGTCAGACGGATCCCATTTGTCTGGATGGGCAGCCCAGTATTTCAAATCAGTATAATTAGGTTGTCCGTTGGAACTTTTAAATTGATAGGCTGGCTTGCTGCTAA
>JAYTBG010000396.1:0-2908 GCA_043737055.1 Chitinophagaceae bacterium
ACGGGCCACATCCAGCACGGTATCATCGGTCATTACCACTTGGCCACCTTCGCCTTTAATGTATTTTTTTACCAGTGTCTTATTAATGATGTAGGAATGGTGGATACGCTTGCGCCGCCACATGCAGAGTGAGCAGCATTGCCGCTGTCACAAACAAAATTAATTTTTTCATGGTGTATGCTTTTATAAAATGTGTGATCGATTAGTGAGATAGTCGTCTATGCAGCCTTTTTTAAGGACTCCTATTTTGTCGTCTAAAATATATTTGGGAAAACATCCGTCAAAACTGCAATGCGTAACTGGTTGTTTAAATTGAGTCTAAGGCGAAATGCAGCTTGTTCTCCGGAGTTACTGCTGGGAGAAAGAAAATCTGTCGCTGAATCCCTTCCTGTTTGTCAGATTTTTGTGTCAGTGGACTGCCAAATTTTTGAGTTTCCTGCAAATACACACCTCCGCAATTATGATTTCGTTAAATATCCACAATCGTTTATCGTAGTATAGTATTTGCAACTCTTTTTTTAAAACTACACATGCACGCAATTAAGAATATACAGTTTACACGCTTATTTAAAGTAGATGGTTATCTGAAGGAATTTAATTTTAGAAAATCAAACCCCAGCTTGCAGGGCAAACTAAGTGTAGACACTATCGATGAAAGAGGGAATAGAATTATGTTTCAGATGATGAAAGAGGATGCCGGATGGCGTATTGTACCCCAGGAGCTACCTAAGTGGATACCCGAGCAGGAGAATAATTTGGCGTTGGCTATACAAGAGGAGCTTCCGGGATAAGGGCTCTTTTGATCTTAAAAATGTTTTAGTCAAAGAAACCATTGCTTACGTCAATGGTTTCTTTCGTTTGGAGTTTTTACTGAATTACTTTCAGCTCCTTGCCCACTTTTATAAAAGCGGCGATGGCTTTATCTAAATGTTCCTGTGTATGCGCAGCGCTCAATTGCACCCTAATACGGGCCTGGCCTTTTGCCACCACAGGAAAAAAGAAGCCGATTAAATAAATTCCTTCTTTTAATAAATCGGCTGCAAAGTTTTGTGCAAGCACTGCATCATAGAGCATGATTGGCACAATGGGATGATCGCCCGGTTTGATATCGAAACCGGCATCTGTCATTTGCTTTCTAAAATATTTTGTATTGAACTCAAGCTGGTCACGCAACTCTGTAGTGTTGCTCAGCATATCTAACACAGCTATAGATGCACCTACAATGCTTGGTGCTACCGTATTGCTAAAAAGGTAAGGGCGACTGCGCTGGCGCAACATTTCTATTATTTCTTTTTTGCCAGAGGTAAACCCACCGCTTGCACCACCCAGTGCTTTGCCCAATGTACCGGTAATGATGTCTATACGCCCCACTACATTTCTGTACTCGTGTGTGCCACGCCCCGTTTTTCCTAAAAAGCCGCTGCTATGGCATTCATCAATCATTACAATAGCATCATACTTATCTGCCAGGTCGCAGATTTCATCCAGTTTAGCTATCGTACCATCCATGCTAAAAGAGCCGTCAGTTACAATAATACGGCTGCGCAGATGTGCGCTTTCCTTTAGCTTAATCTCAAGGTCATCCATGTTGTTGTGCTCAAAGCGGTAGCGTTGGGCCTTGCATAATCTTACACCGTCAATGATAGATGCATGGTTTAATGCATCGCTGATGATGGCATCTTCTTCGTTAAAAAGCGGCTCAAATACGCCTCCATTTGCATCAAAAGCGGCAGCATATAAAATAGAGTCTTCCGTGCCAAGGAAAGTAGCAAGCTTTTGCTCCAGTTCCTTATGAATATCCTGGGTGCCACAAATAAAGCGTACACTGCTTAGGCCATAACCACGATCATCTATGTATTTTTTAGCAGCCTCCACAACCTTTGGGTGAGAAGAAAGTCCCAGGTAATTGTTGGCGCAAAAATTAAGAACGGTGGCACCGTTTACAATGATCTCAGCACCTTGCTCACTGCTGATGATGCGTTCACTTTTGAAAAGCCCGGCTGCCTTAATTTCTTCTACCTCGGTTCCTATTCGGTCTGCAAATTTTTTATTCATGCGTATAAAGTTTTTATTTGTGCAAAAATAATACAAGTGCTGCTGTGCGCCACGGTCAAATACAATGCGTCGTTGAAAAGCCCGTTAGGCTTGCCAAATATTACCTTTTTTTAACATTCAGGTCTAAGGGCTGTAACTTTTTAAAAGTATTTTCGTTCTACCCCAAACATCTGCGTGCAGCTCAAAAAAGAAATATTACTTTTTTACTTCCTCATCCTGGCTTCAGCTGGTATCATTATAGCCGAAGATCAGCCCTATCTTAAACCTGGGCCAACACCTGCTATAAAGTGCAGTAGTGTTCCTAAGCCCGGCAAATCGGTATCTCCTTTTAATAGCATAGCAGAAGGAATTTTAAGATACAAGGCATAATCTTTTTTCTAATTGTAACTTTTGCGCCGCAGGGCCGTATTACTTAAAAACCAACTGTAGTAACTATTTCGCCTTACAATTTTTTATGACTGAGAGAGAATACAATGAGTGTGTAAACATGTATGCGGACAACGTTTTTCGTTTTATCCTCAAAAATTTACGGCATGAAGAAGATGCGAAGGACGTGGTGCAAAGTGCATTTGAAAAATTGTGGATCACAAGAGAGCAGGTGCAAACAGAAAAGGTGAAAAGCTATTTGTTTACCATTGCCTATCATCAGATGATAGATTTTATTCGGAAGCAAAAGCGTATCAGCCTCAGAGAAGACTTTGGTGAAATGGCTATGGGATCCGGATACATACAACACAATGCAAAGAGAATTTTAGACGAAGCGCTGGGCAAATTGAGCGAAACTCAAAGAAGCCTGGTGATGTTGAAAGACTATGAAGGATATAATTATGCAGAAATTGGAGAAATTACAGGG
>JAYTBG010000397.1:0-2906 GCA_043737055.1 Chitinophagaceae bacterium
ATTGCAGACTTCAATGACCAGATAGCCTCCAGCAGAACATTTTGTTTTTTTCATGAACTGGAAGCACTACTAAATAACAACCTTATAAAGGGCGGTGATATCAACAATGCCATTGTTGTGGTAGACCGGCCGGTGACAGACGAGCAGGTTGCCAGAATTTCAAAAATTTTTAATAAGCATGATGTAAAGGTTAGTGAAGAGGGAATTTTAAATAACCTCGAGCTACGCTATCCCAACGAACCGGCACGCCATAAACTATTAGATGTTGTAGGAGATCTTGCTTTGGTTGGGTATGCATTCAGAGGCCATATTATCGCTAACAGGCCGGGGCACGCCAGCAACGTAAAATTTGCCAAAAAAATTAAGGACCATATTAAGAGAAATAAACTTCGCCTGGATGTGCCGAAATATGATCCCAACCAGGTGCCCTTTTACGATACCCAAACTATAGAAAGAATATTACCACACCGCTATCCCTTTTTGCTGGTGGATAAAGTAATGGAACTCACCGATACAAAGGTTATTGCCATCAAGAATGTAACGTATAATGAACCATTTTTTCAGGGGCATTTTCCTGGCAACGCTGTGATGCCAGGGGTTTTGCAAGTAGAAGCACTGGCCCAGGCGGGAGGTTTTTTGGCTATACCCCGTGATTCTGAAGATCAATTCGACACCTATTTTTTAAAAATAGAAAACTGTAAATTCAAGCAGAAAGTGGTACCGGGCGACACCCTTATTTTAAAAATGGAATTGCTACATCCGATAAGACGTGGTATTTGCGAAATGAAAGGGACTATATTTATAGGAGATAAACTGGTGACCGAGGCAATACTGGTTGCTCAAATTGTAAAAAGACCCAAAGCTTAAAATAACTTATGATTAGTCACCTTGCACATATAGGCCCCGGTGCGGTTTTAGGCCGCAACGTGAAAGTAGATCCGTTTGCGGTAATTCACGATGCGGTTACAATCGGCGATGATACGCATATTATGTCTGGGGCTGTTATTATGGAGGGAACACGCATCGGAAAGAACTGTCTTGTTTTTCCCGGAGCCGTGCTAGGGGCTATACCACAAGATCTCAAATTTGTAGGGGAGCAAACCACAGTAGAAATTGGAGACCATACCACCATCAGGGAGTGTGTAACTATTAACAGGGGTACAAAAGATAAATACAAAACGGTTGTAGGAAGTCATTGCCTGCTCATGGCATATGCTCATGTAGCGCATGATTGCATCCTCGGCGATCATGTAATTATCGCCAATGGTGTGCAACTGGCCGGGCACGTAGAAGTGGGCGAGTATGCTATCATCGGCGGGTTGGCAGGGGCCCCGCAGTTTTCAAAAATCGGGGCTCACACTTATGTAGCGGGGCACAGTGTAATTAACAAGGATGTACCGCCATTTATCAAAGCGGGCCGCACACCCATTAGTTTTGCTGGTGTAAATTCTGTAGGCTTGCAGCGTCGGGGTTTCAGCAACGAAACCATCAATGCTATTTTGGAAGTATACCGCACCATTTATAACAAAGGCCTTAACACCACGCAGGCGTTAGAATACGTAGAGCGGCAACTCCCAGCCTGCCAGGAAAAAGATCTCATTGTTAACTTTATCAGGGAAAGCAAAAGAGGTATTATCAAACTTTTGGGCAAAGGAGATCTTGATGAAAATTAGTTTGCAAAACGTAGGCAAACGCTACAACAGGGAGTGGATCTTCCGCCACTTCAGCTTTGATTTTTCTCCTTCCCGTTCTTATGCCATTACCGGCGCCAATGGTTCCGGCAAGTCTACTCTCCTCCAGGTAATAGCAGGTGCGGCCATGCACAGCGAAGGCCAGCTTTTGTACAATAAAAATGAAGGTGGCATTATCGAACAACCTTATCGCCACATTGCCATCGCAGCGCCCTACCTTGAGTTGATAGAAGAGTTTACAGCCACAGAACTGCTGCAATTTCACAGCGGGTTTAAAAAACTGACAGCGCCGGTTGAAACCATTTTACAATCTGTAAATCTTGACAAAGCAGCTCAAAAGCAGATCCGCTATTTCAGCAGCGGTATGAAACAACGGCTGAAACTGGCCCAGGCTTTTTTCTCCGAATCAGAAGTATTGTTTTTAGATGAACCCACTACCAACCTCGATAGTGAAGGAGTTAGTCTTTACGAAGCACTTGTACAAAATCACGCCGGCAACCGGCTGTTATTTGTGAGCAGTAATGTGCCGCAGGAGTATGAGTTTTGTGAGGAAGTTATAAAGATGGAAGATTTTAAATAATTTGAAAATAAAGGGAGAGGCAAAACCCCTCCCTTTATGCTATTTTATTTAACGTTGCACACTTAATTTTTTTGCTTGCCATTGCACGCCGTCATAAATCTCCACTACATAAATATCTGTTGGTAGATTATTTAATCTTAGGGTTTGCTGTTTTTGGTTATTAAGAAATTTTTGATTGAAGACAACAGCACCAGTTTTATTTTTCACCCTCACTTCTTTAATAGCAAGGGCTTTATGTTCTGATATTAGGGTAATGGTAATTTGCCCATTAGTCGGATTTGGGAATATCTCCAGTAGCGAGGTAGAACTGGAATTTCTATGCGGAGTGCCACCGTTGTTTCCGACGGTTACACTTTTAAAAACTCCGGTACTTATTCCACAATTGTTATCAAAATCTACCTGTACGGCCACATTGCCAGGCGCACCGGTTGTAACATATATCTGGCTGGTACCCTGCCCCCACATTAGTGTCCAATCAGCAGGCAAGCGCCAGTTAATATTATTGGGTAAACCTGCGTACTACGGAAAGGAAAGCGAATAGCTATACACTGCTTGAGAATATACAGCAGCTTCACCGGCAACTGCATAAAAATACGGTGAATGGGAACCTACGGCAACCCGTAAAGATGAAGTGC